>CAMVJF010000102.1 GCA_947167725.1 uncultured Clostridia bacterium
TAAACACGGGGGACCGCAGCAGTTCCCGAGGAGAAAGCTATGAACGAAACACCGAAAAACAGAGAATGGGTCAAAAACGCCGCGATCGTGTTCCTCGCGGTGCTGCTGGTGCTGACCTTTTTCTCCAACACCATCATGAACCGCAGCCTTCCCGAGGCGGCGGCCGTCTACGTGCAGTCCGGCGTCATCACGGCCATGGTGCGCGGCCAGGGGACGGTGGAGTCGCTCGGCAGCTATGAGGTCAAGGCACCCGAGACGCGCGAGATCCGCGCCGTTATGATCCGGGCGGGCCAGGAGGTCGAGGCGGGCGACGTGCTCTTCGTACTCGGCAACGGCGACAGCGCCGAGATCGAGGCCGCGCAGGAGCAGCTCCGCCAGCTCGAGCTGAACTACAGCCAGACCGCCGCCGGCTCGTCGAACTACAGCGGCAAGCTCAAGGCTGCGCAGAACCGCTACAACAAGGCCGTCGCCGCCGAGGCGGAGGCCTACGCGCAGCTCACCGGCAATCCGGATTATCAAAGCGCCATCACGGCGCTTGACGCTGCCAAGGCGGATCTGGCCGCCGCGGAGCTGAACTATAAGCTCGCGGGGGACACCGCGCTGCAAAGCCTCGACAGTCTGATCGCCGTCTTCGGCGATTTTACCTCCGCCTGCGCGGCGAGCGGGCTCGACACGCTCTCGCTCAACGACGCGCAGTATTCGCTCAACAACGCGCGCGCCTCCGTCGCCGCTGCGGACAGCAGCCTTAACACGGTCGCCGCGGCTGTGGATATGACGGATTCCGCCGCCAGGACGGTAGATCAGTTTTCCCTGGTTTACAACAGCGAGATCTCGTCCGATGCCGATCTGACGAGCAAGCTCTTTTCACTCAACACCTGCTTTGATCAGACCATGAGCTATCTCTCTGACGACAGCAGGAACAATGATCTCACGGACTGCGTCAGCGCGAAGATCGACGCCATCGAGCGCAGCAATTCCGCGCAGAACCTCTACGACGGCTTCAGCGGCATGTTCTCCGAGGAATACGAGAACGCCGTGACCGAGCGCAAGACCGCCGAGGCCGCGCTTAAGGCCCTGCAGGAGAGTGCCTCCGACTACAGCCAGCAGGCAGCCCTTACGGGCATTACCCTGCAGGATCTCAAATACCAGATCGAGCGCGCCCAGGAGAAGCTCGACAAGCTCACCGGCGGCGCGGACAACCAGATCCTCTCCAACGTCTCCGGCACGGTCAGCTCCGTCTCCGTCAACGCGGGCACGACCGCCTCGAAGGACCAGGTCCTCGCCGTCATCGACGTGCCGGACATGGGCTACACGCTCAGCTATTCCGTCACCAACGACCAGGCGCAGCGCCTCCACATCGGCGATACGGCCACCGTCACCAGCTACTACTGGGGCAGCCGCATCGACGCGACGCTCACGGCCATCAAGCCCGACCAGAAGGAGCCCCAGAGCAAGCGCATCCTCGAATTCGACGTGACCGGCGACGTCTCTCCCGGCGCGCAGCTCACGATCTCGATCGGCGCGCGCAGCCAGAACTACGATCTGATCGTCCCCAACAGCGCCATCCGCTCGGACTCCAACGGCAAGTTCGTCCTCGCCGTGGACGCGCGGAACTCCGCCCTCGGCAACCGCTATTTCGCCCGGCGCGTGGACGTGGAGATCATCGCGAACGACGACAACAATTCCGCCGTGACCGGCGCGCTGAACTACGGCGATTTCGTGATCACCACGACCTCCGCCCCGCTCAAGAGCGGCGAGCAGTTCCGCATGGCCGAGGGCTGATATGAAAAAGCTCGGCAGGAAAAAAACGATATGGCTCATCGTCTGCGCGGTGCTGCTTGCCTTTTCCGCCGCCTGCGCGATCGGCGTGCGCGTCCAGAGCCGCCGCCTGCTTTCCCAGCGGGAGTATGAGCGATGGCGGGGGGACAACGAGCTGGGCTTCTGTCAGATCAGCTGCTTCATGCCCCGCCCTTCCTCGCTCGGCCTCAACGGGATCTTTGAATTCCGCTATGCCGTGCTCGAGGCGGTCTACGGCGCGGGCGTGGAGGAGAAAAGCGGCGTCTATCCCTTTATCGACGCCTGGAGCGCCGAGGACAAGCTGACGATCACGGGGGCGCGCGGCGCGACCGACGCCCCGGCGCTCGCTGTCGGCGGCGCCTTTTTCGAGTTTCATCCGCTCCGGCTCCTGAGCGGCAGCTACCTCAGCGAGGACGATCTCTCGCCGGACCGTGTGGTCCTCGATCGGGAGCTCGCGTGGGAGCTCTTCGGCGGCGTCGAGCTCACGGGCATGCGCGTCCAGGTCAACGGCGTCGAGCTCGTTGTGGGCGGCGTGGTCGACCGGGAGGACGACTGGGCCAGCCGCAAGGCCTATACCGGCGAAAAAGGCTTCTTTATGAGTTACGATACCTGGCGTGCGCTGACGGAAAAGGACGCGGTGGACTGCTATGAGATCGTCCTGCCCGAGCCCGTCAAGGGCTTCGGCGCCCAGCTCGTGGCCGACCGCTTCCCCCTCGGCGAGGGCGAGAGCGTGGTCAACTCCACGCGCTTCGAGACCGCGCGCCTGCTGCACCTGGCCCGCACGCTGCCGCTTCGCGCGGCGCACAGCGGCACGGTGAGCTATCCCTACTGGGAGAACGCCGCGCGCATCGCGGAGGACCGCTGCGCCGTGCTCGCCTCCCTGTGCGCGTTCTTCGCCGCCGCCCCTGCGGCGACCGCGATCTTCTGGGCGATCCGCTTCCTTGTGCGCGGCAGACGCGTCCTGGAAGAGGATCTTCTCCCGCGCGCGAAGGAGGGCGTCGAGGAGGCCGTGCGCGTCCGCGCCCGCCGCCGCTGGGAAAAGAAGCATCCCTCCTGAATCCTTCCCGGTCCTTTCCCGTCTCCCGGAGCGGGAGGCGCTCCTGCATGAAAAACCGAAAAAGCCCGGCGCTCCTTTGCTGCCTGATCCCGAGGGAACAGAAGAGCGCCGTCTTTCTTGATCCTGATTATACGGAGAGCGGTATGGATAAGATCACTTCGAGAAAAAACCCGATCGTCTCCTCGATGCGCGCCCTTGCGGCCGACGCCGCGCTGCGCGCCGAGAGGGGAGAGTTCGTCTGCGACGGGCTCAAGCTGCTCGGCGAGGCCGCCGCCTCCGGCGCGGAGATCACGGCGGTCCTCTGGAAGGAGGGCGGCGCGCGGGGCTCCGCGTCCTGCGAAAAGCAGTTCGTCCTGCCCGCGGACCTTTTCGACTATGTATCTCCTATGAAAAACAGCCCCGGCCCGCTCTTTTCCGTTCGGATCCGCTCATCGTCCGCTCAGAAAAACCGCTGCGCCGTTGTCCTGGAAAACGTACAGGACCCCGGCAATGTCGGCACCGTTCTGCGCACGGCCGACGCCTTCGGGATCTCTGCCGTTCTCCTCGTCGGCGGCTGCGCCGACCTCTACAGCCCCAAAACCGTCCGCGCCACCATGGGAGCTATTTTCCGCCAAACTGTTCTTCGCGTCGAACGTGAAGAACTCCCGGAATGGCTGCGCCGCAACGGATTGAAGCTCTATGGCGCCGCCTTGTCCGACAGGGCGCGGGACTTGCGTGAGGTTGACATAACACACGCCGCCGTGGCGGTCGGCAGCGAAGGCCGCGGCCTGTCGGAGGAGCTGCTCGCCCTCTGCGAGGAGGAGATCATCATCCCGATGGAGAGCGGCAGCGAGTCGCTCAACGCCGCCGTCGCCGCCTCGATCCTGATGTGGGAAATGTACCGGGATCCGTCCAAAAAAAATCCGGAACCAACCGCCTCCCAGGAGGTTTGATATGTCTGCCATCAACTACTGGCTGTGGCTTTCCGCGCTTGGCATCAGCGCGAAAGCAAAAGGCGCAGTCATCCATCGTTTTTCCGATGCGGAAACCGCGTTTTTCTCGCCCGCAGGCGAGCTTTGTTCCACGCCGGGCGTTTCCGCCGCGGAGGGCGCGCTGCTCGAGCGGCGCGATCTTTGCGGCGTGCGCGAGATTCTCGACGACTGTGCGGCGCAGGGCCTTTCGCTCCTGACGCTTCAGGATGCGGCCTACCCGAAACGGCTCAAACAGATTTTCGCACCGCCTGTTGTGCTCTATGTCAAGGGCGATCTTGGCGCGATAGACGACGAGGCGGCGATCGCCGTGATCGGTACGCGCTCCGCTTCACCCTACGGACTGAAAATGGGACGCGCGCTTTCCTATGAGATCACCCGATGCGGCGGTCTTGTGATCTCCGGGCTGACGAACGGCGTTGACGCGGCGGCGGCCTCCGGCGCTTTTGCCGCGGGAGGGCGCTGCATCGGCGTGCTCGGCACCGCGCATGAAATGCAGGACGGCGAGCTTGCCGCAGAGTGTGAGAAAAAGGGCGCGCTGCTCAGCGAGTATCCGCCCGGGACACGTCCGCTGCGCAGCCACTTCCGCGAGCGCAACCGGATCAGCGCCGGCCTCTCCGTCGGCGTGCTGGCCGTCGAGGCGCCCGAAAAGAGCGGCACGCTGCTGTTCGTGGAAGAAGCTCTCGAGCAGGGAAGAGAGATCTTCGCGGTCCCCGGCAACGCGGATGCTCCGGGCTGCCGCGGCACGAATGAGCTTCTCAAGCAGGGTGCTAAACCTGTTACCTGCGGCTGGGACGTGATGTGCGAGTTCGCCGCGCTCTATCCCGACAGGGTCAAACATAGTGGCGCTTCCGTACCGAAGTCTGAGCAGACTTTGCCTCCTGCAGAGCGATCAAAGCCCTCCGACGAGACGAAAAAAGAGATTGACAAGGAAAAAGGCAGAGAATATATTGACTTCAGGCAGCAGCTCGCTGCTCTGAGCGAAACGCAGCTGAAGATCGTTTCCGCGATCGACAGGGAACCCACGCATATCGACGACATCGTCGAAAAAACCGGTCTTAGCGCGGCGGTCGTGCTGACACAGCTCACAATGATGACCGTCAAGGGCATCGTACGCCGTGTGCCCGGCAACCGGATCGCACTGAATATCCACCCGCAATGAGCGTCGCGCGGCGTTCCGTACGATCGGATTGCCGCAGCAAGCAAAACCTGTGATGCAGCCGCGCGCGGGTGCATCACGCGAAAAGTGAGGAAACAGAATGGCAAGAGGAAAAGACCTGGTGATCGTCGAATCACCGGCCAAGGCAAAGACCATCGAGAAGTATCTCGGCGGACAGTACAAGGTAAAAGCATCCATGGGTCATCTCCGGGATCTGCCGAAGAGCAAGCTGGGTGTTGATATAGAGAACGGATTCGAGCCGGAGTATATCCCGGTTCAGGATAAAAAGGATCTGATCGCGGAACTGAAAAAGGACGCCAAATCAGCCGGAACAGTCTATCTCGCGACGGACCCCGACCGCGAGGGCGAGGCGATCTCCTGGCATCTCAAGGAGCTGCTGGAGCTTGACGACGAGAAGGCCAAACGCGTGACCTTCAACGAGATCACTAAAAAGGTCGTGACCGAAAGCATCCAGAATCCGCGCGGGATAGACAGCGATCTGGTGGACGCTCAGCAGGCGCGCCGCGTGCTCGACCGGATCGTAGGCTATCAGATCTCTCCGCTTTTGTGGAAGAAGGTCAAGGCCGGCCTGTCAGCCGGACGCGTCCAGTCTGTTGCTGCCCGCATGGTTGTCGACCGCGAGGAGGAGATCAAAGCCTTCCAAAGCGAGGAGTACTGGCTGCTCGACGCGCTGCTGTCCTGCGGAGAAGAGGACGCGCGCTTTACCGCGCGCTTCTACGGCGTCGGTGAGAAAAAGACCGAACTGAAAAATGAGGACGAGGTCAAGGCGGTGATCGAGGCGACGCAGGACGAGCCGTTCTTCGTCAAATCGGTCAAACGCGGCGAAAAGCAGAAGAGCCCCGCGCCGCCCTTCATTACCTCCACGCTGCAGCAGGAGGCGTCGCGCCGCCTGGCGATGACGCCGCGCCGCACGATGTCGATCGCCCAGCAGCTCTACGAAGGCGTGGAGATCAGCGGTCACGGCACGATCGGCCTCATCACCTACATGAGGACCGACTCGCTGCGCCTCTCGGAGGAGGCGCTTGCCGCGGCCAGGAGCTATATCATCGGGCGCTACGGCGAGAAGTACTACCCCGGAACGCCGCGCCGCTTCAAGACCAAGGCCGGTGCGCAGGATGCGCACGAGGCGATCCGTCCGACCTCCGTCGAGCTTTCTCCCGAGGTCGTCCGCAAGGATCTCACGCAGGAGCAGTATCGGCTCTACCGCTTGATCTGGGGCCGTTTCACGGCCAGCCAGATGGCCAACGCCGTGTACGACAACGTGGCGGTGGAGGTCGAATCTGCCGGGTACAGCTTCCGCTCGAATTACTCCGAGCTGACATTTCCGGGCTATACCGCAGTCTATGAAGAGGCGCGCGATGAGGAATCCAGCGAGCTGCAGAATCCGCTGCCTTCCCTGAACGAGGGGGAACGCGTCTATCTCGAGAAGATGACACCGCAGCAGCAGTTTACCCAGCCTCCCGCCCGCTATACCGAGGCGACGCTGATCCGCGCGATGGAGGAAAAGGGCATCGGCCGCCCGTCGACCTATGCGCCGACGATCACGGCGATCCC
>CAMVJF010000103.1 GCA_947167725.1 uncultured Clostridia bacterium
ACTCGTCACAATAGAAGGTTTCCACGACAATTTGATGAAGGTCTATAAGAAAACGGAAAAGGGATATGAGGTCGTTTATCAGTATCCCATTGTTTTCGGTCATCCGATCTGGTGCGGGACGATGCTGGGCAAGCCCCGGATCATCATTGGTTATAAGCAGGCAAATTCCGGCCTCTTCGTTCTGACGCCGAGGACAGACTGTGACAGAATGAGCATGGAGGTCCAGATGATCGACGAGCTGGAGGAGTTCTCCAATATCGACGTATGGGATGAGGGAGATCGATTCAGTATCTTTGCAGCATGCAGTTCCGGCAACGTGATCAAATATGAGTTGAGTCTTTAATCGGAAACAGAATACAATTAAGGAGGAAAACAACAGATGGCAAGTGACGCGAAAACCGTAACCAGAGAGCAGTGGCTGCTCGAATGCTTCCCCGAGTGGGGAACCTGGCTGCTGGAGGATATTGAGGAAACCGTCGTCAAGCCGGGAACATTTGCCTCGTGGTGGCTGGGCTGCACAGGCATTTGGATCAAATCCGAAGGAAACGCCAACATCTGCATCGACCTGTTCTCCGGCAATGCAAAGACCTCGCACTACAACGTTAAGCCCAATCAGGCCGGCCTGAACTATCAGCTTGCGCGTATCGCGGGCAGCAATGAGTATCACCTCAACCCTCGCAACATCCCTCATTTTGTCGATCCTTTCAAGATCAAGGAGCTCGACGCTTTTATCGCAACGCACGACCACGCGGACCATATGGACATTTACAGTACGGCCGCCATTTTGAAGATGCCAGGCGTTCCCTTCATAGGTCCGAAGTTCTCTCATGATAAATGGGTCGGCTGGGGCGTTCCGGAGGATCGTATCATCGAGGTCAAACCGGGAGATGTTCTGAAGTTCAAGGATATCGAGGTCCATGTCGTCGAGGCCTTCGACAAGACGGCGCTTGTCACGGCGCCTCCTTACGGCGACATTCGCGGCCGCTTTGTTGACGACATGGACGATCGTGCCGTCAACTACGTGATAAAGACTCCCGGCGGCACTTTCTACCACAGCGGCGACTCGCATTTTTCCAACTACACCGTCAAGCACGGCAAAATGTTCGATATCGACGTCGCGGTCGCTCCCTTTGCCGAGAACCCGATCGGTATCGCGGACAAGCTCACGGCCTCCGATGTGCTCCGCATGGCGGAAAACCTTAACTGCAAGGTTATGATCCCCATCCACTATGATATTTGGCCGACCTTCTTCACCGATCCGATGGAGATCAAGCTCCTGTACGATTACAAGAAGGATATGATGGACTACAAGTTCAAGCTCTACATCTGGGCGCCGGGCGGCAAGTTCGTCTATCCCGACGATGCGGGCAAGGGCAGATACAAATTCCCGCGCGGCTTCACCGATGCTATGGAGCAGGAGCCGAACATCCCGGCCAAGTGGTTCCTTTGATTGCTTGGTCAGGCATAGTCTTATTTGTGAATAATCGCTTTGCGGTTAAACAACAATAAAAAAATAAAAAAACAGGAGGAGCATCATGAAAAAGTTTTTAGCACTGATCCTCGCGCTGTGCATGGTCTTTGCGCTGTGCGCCTGCGGACAGAAGACGGAAGCGCCGGCTCCCGCCGCCAAAGATCCTGCCCCCGCCGCAACGGATACCGCTCCGGCTGCGACCGAGAAGGAGCCTGAACCGGCGAAGGGCATCACCGATGCCGACATCAAGAAGGATCTGACGATCATCGTTCCGTCCGGTGCCGGCGGCGCTACCGACATCGCTGTCAGAGCCTTTGTTGAGTTCTTCAAGGATCATTGGCCGACCAATGTCAACGTCATCAACATCGGCGGTGCGGGCGGCTCTGCTGCTTACAATGAGTTGAAGAACTATGACAACGACGGCTACACCATCACGGTCGCTATGGCTTCCTACCCGATGAACCTCGCGATCGGCACCTTCGCTGGCCAGTACACCTGGGATACCTGGGAACCCATCTGCGGCCTCTTCTCCGGCTACTTCTCCCTTTGCGTCCGTTCTGACTCCAAGATCCAGACCTTTGACGAGTTTGTCAACGAAGTCAAGACGAATCCCAACTTCAAGTACGGCCTGTACTCCAACTCCCCGGCGACAGGCATCCGCCTTGTTCTCGAGGATTACACCGGCGTGAGCTTCAACGCGATCGACGTCGCCGAAGACGCCAAGGCAACCGAGCTTCTTGCCGGCCGTGTCGACGCAGTTGCCGACTTCTTCTCCCAGCAGAACATTTACGTGAAGTCCGGCGACTTCCGCTGCCTCGGCATCTTCGTCGGAGAGCGTCTTGCTGAGTTCCCCGACATCCCGACCATGAAGGAGCAGGGCGTCGACTATGACATTACCACCCAGATTATGGGCCTGATCGCGCCGCAGGGCACGCCTCAGGAGATGGTTGAGTACATCAGCCAGAAGGTACGCGAGACCTACGAGCAGGAAGAGGCTCTCAAGCCCAAGTATGACGAGCTGTACTACGAATCCCTCTACATGGACAGCCCCGAGTACACGGAGTTCGTTCAGGGCCTGATCGACAACTACGACAAGTTTATCAACGGCTGATTTCCCTCATCACACATCGGGCAGACCCTGCGCCGGAATGCGCGGTGCAGGGTCTGCTTTACGGTAATTATGAATTCATACTCGGCGAAAGGAGCTGCCAATGGGAGAAATCATTTTTCTGCTTCTCATAGCGGCTGCAGGCGGATACTACTATTATGAAAGCTTGGGATATACGGTTGGCCGCTTTGATACGACGGGTGGCGGCGGGATTTTCCCAAGAGCGATCCTGATTGTCCTTTTTGTCCTTTTAGCGGCAAGGCTGATCGAGATCCTGCTGAGAAAGGAAAAAGCGCCTTTCAAGTTTTTCGGATATCTAAAAGGCGTGGGCGGCGTGTTTTTCCTCAGCTTCACGGTTTTCGTCCTGTTGATCAAGCCGCTTGGCTTTGTTGTGGACGCTACGCTGTTTGCGCTGTTTTCGGTCAATTACCTTTACTATAAGGCGAAAGACGATAAAAAACTCGGCGGAACAAAGGCTGTCATTATCAGGACGGTATGCATCATCGCCTATGTTCTGCTGGTCAACTGGTTCTTCACCGATGTCCTGACGGTCAATCTGCCGGCAGGTATCCTGAAGAATATTCTGTGAAAGGAGGGGGAAACATGCTTCAACAAGTTTTACTTTCGACCTTGACAGATCCCTATTTCATCCTCCTTGCCGCGCTTGGCGCTTTCATCGGGATCTGCTTCGGCGCGATCCCCGGATTGAATACCCCCGTCGCGATCGCGCTTGTCCTTCCGATCACATATTCTTTGAATCTGAATCACACGCTAGCCCTTATTATGGGCATCTTTATGGGCGGCATCTCAGGCGGACTGATTTCAGCGATCCTGCTTAAGCTGCCGGGCACGGCCGCAGCGATCGCAACTTGCCTTGACGGTTATCCGATGACAGCAAAAGGCGAGGCTGCAGAAGCAATGGCGATCGGCACCTTCGCGTCCTTCTTCGGCGGTATTTTCAGCGCCATCATCCTGATTGTCGCAACGCCAGCGCTTTCCCGTTTTGCGCTTTCCTTCGGACCGTGGGAATACTTCGGCGCGATCTTTCTCGCCTGTACGCTGGTCTGCACTCTCTGTGACGGCAGTTTTCTCAAAGGCATGATCTCCACCTGTATTGGTATTCTGCTGGCGTCTGTAGGATTGAGCCCGATCGACGGCCAGAGCCATCGCATGACGCTCGGATGGTCGGAGTTGAACTCCGGCTTCTCGCTGATCATCGTTGTTATCGGCGTTTTTGCTTTTACTGAATTGATCCGCTCGACAAACCGGCTGAAGGATGAGAAAACGATCAACAGTTATGAGAAAAAGTTTTTCTATTTTCCCAACTGGAAACGTATGTGGAAGCAAAAATGGAATCTCATTCGCTCGTCTATCCTCGGAACCTTCATCGGTGTGCTTCCCGGCATCGGCGCGACGGTCGCCGGTATGTTTTCCTACGCGCAGGCAAAACGCTTTTCCAAGCATCCTGAGCTGTTCGGTACGGGGATCGACGACGGCATCGTTGCCAGCGAAGCGGCAAACAATGCCGTTACCGGCGGCGCACTTGTTCCCACTCTTTCGCTTTCCGTTCCTGGCGATCCGAGCACGGCGGTCATTCTCAGCGCCCTCACGATACAGGGTCTTCAGTGCGGACCGATGCTTGTAATTCAGCATCAGGATATCTTTCTTACCGTCATTGTTGCGGTGCTTCTGGCGAACATTTTCATGTATATTATCCAGGCCTGCTCGATACGTTTTGTCGTTAAGATCATCGAAGTTCCGCTTTATTATCTTGTCCCCGCAGTCGTCCTTTTCTGTGCTGTCGGCGCGTACACGATCAACAACCGCTCATTCGACCTCCTCAGCCTGCTTCTCTTTATTGTGCTCGGATGGGTACTTGCTGACAACCAGTATCCCACGATGCCTCTGATTATCGGGTTTACGCTGGGCAAAATGCTGGAGCTCTACTATCGTCGTACGCTTTCTTACTACGGGGATCTCGGCCACGCGCTGATCTCTCCGTCTTTTGGCACGGTTTTGGTTGCGATCGGTGTGCTCTTCCCGGTCATCAATATGCTGATGGATAAGAGGCTGGCAAAAAAGAGAGCACAGCAGGAGCAAAGCTGATAATCTTCTCTTTGATAGCAGGCTTGCAGTATGTTATAATCAACTAACAATGCAGTAAAAACAGGAAGGTTGATTTACAAAAATGAAAAACCTGCTTTCAACGGAAAAAAACTGCCGGGAGGAAAAGATGAGCCTCCTGACGGATATCGCAGAGCTGTATTACAACAGAGAAATGTCGCAGAGCGAGATCGCCGAAAAGCTGCACATTTCCCGCTCCAATGTCTCGCGTCTTTTATCTCGTGCGAAGGAAGCGGGGATCGTGGAGATCAAAATCAATTATTTCAGTGAGCGAAGCTTCCAGTTGGAAGAAGCATTGAAATATCGTTTTGGTCTGAAAGACGTATTTGTATTCAACGCCGAGGACAAGAGCGACGATGCGACGCTGGACATGCTGACACACTATGCGGCAGATTATATCAGTAATAATCTGCAGGACAACATGTGTATCGGCGTGACCCGCGGATCTGTTTTCGCCGGCGTTTTGAGCTGGCTGAAAAAAGAGCGTCCGAGGAATCTCAACCTAAAGCTCGTTCAGCTTACCGGAGCGGAAGCTCTCTCAAATCCCGAGCGTGATTCCGGCGATCTGATCCGCGGTATGCTGCAGCTTTACAGCGGCAAAGCTTATTATCTTAACGCACCTCTGTATGTTGAGAACGAGGGGCTGCGTGAAGCGCTGGAAAAGGAGGCCGGCGTCAGCGATACGATGCAGCAGGCCTCCAGCTGCGATATCATTATCACCGGTGTCGGTTATGTATCCAGAGACATGGATATCAGACATTCGGTCTGGAACAAGTATCTCTCTCGCGAGGATGTTGACGACATCGTTCGTCACGGCGGCGTCGGTTATCTTTTCTTCCGTTTCTTTGACATGGAAGGAAGGCTGATCGAGCATCCTGTTAATGCGCGCATCATTGCCGCGCGGCCGGATACGGTCAAAAAGGCGAACGTCATTGCTGTTGCATTTGGAAAAGTGCGCGCTCGAGCACTTCTCGGCGCACTTCGCCAAAATGTGATCAAGGTACTGTTTGTCGACAGAGCCTGCGCAGAGGAGATTCTTTACAGTCTGGACGTCTGAACGATCCGACACAAGGGCATTTCATCAAATCATCCTGAAAAAAGCTGGTGAATGCTATTGTGAATCCAACAGATATTTTTGAAGAAATGACCAAACTCAGTGCTGAGATCCGAAAAGAGACGACCCGCGCGATCGGCTCTGCCGGTTTCGGTCATATCGGAGGCTCAGCCTCCATTGCAGATGTTTTGGCAGTACTCTACGGTGGATTGATGAAGATCGATCCTGCGAACCCGAAATGGGAAGACAGAGACTGGCTTGTCCTGTCAAAAGGACACTGCGGTCCCGCTCTCTATGCGGCGCTCGCAATCAAGGGTTATTTTCCGCGCGAATGGCTTTCTACCGTTAACCAGCCTGGAACGCGTCTGCCCAGCCATGCAGATTGTCAGAAAACGCCCGGCGTTGATATGTCGACCGGTTCTCTCGGTCAGGGCATAAGTTCTGCTGTCGGTATTGCGCTTGGCAACCGTGTCCGCGGCAAGGACAGCTATACTTACTGCATCGTTGGCGACGGCGAGGTTAATGAGGGCGAAGTATGGGAAGCCTGCGAGGTCGCAAATCATTACAAGCTTGACCATTTTTTGGTTTTCATCGACTGGAATAAAAAACAGCTTGACGGCCGACTGGAGGATATTTCCGAGCCGCTCAATCTGGAAGAAAAGTTCCGCGCATTCGGGTTTGACGTCCGCACGGTTGCTGGATATGATTGCAAGGCGATCTGGGAGGGCGTTCAGGCCGCTAAAGAAGTCAGGGGAAAGCCTCACGCTATCATTCTCGATACCTGGAAAGGGCTTGG
>CAMVJF010000104.1 GCA_947167725.1 uncultured Clostridia bacterium
CAGCGGTCCACTTCGACGGGGACAAGATCGACAACAGCTATCTGGGCGAGTCCTTTGCGCTGGATGTGAAGGGCGACGGCGTCCAGTCGGAGAACAACGGCAGCACGGCTCTGACGGCCGAGGGCTGGCCGTCTTAAGGAAGGGAGGTAAGAACGATGGATATGCTGAAGAAAACTCCGGAGAATCGCGGCACAAAGAAGAGACCGGCGATCCTCCCGCTGATTCTGATCCTTCTTCTCGTCTCTGTCCTGACGGCGGGCATCAGCTTTGCCTTCGTGAAACAGAGCACCTCTCCGGTCCGAAACCTCTTTACGACGATCCAGACGGATCTGACGCTGCAGTATGACGCGAACCTTCCCGACGGAACGACTGCGCAGGAGAACACCGCCCTGCCCGGCGATGAGGACGGCAAGGTCTTCAAAAGTGTTTTCGGGCTGACGATACATAAGTTTGACATCGAGCGCGGCACGATCGCGGTCGACGGTTACGGCTTCCTCGGCTGGGCGACGTCGCCCGACTATGATCCGACAGATCCCGCCGAGGGCGTGGCGTTCTTCGCCTATGACGCGGACGCGTCCGCCTTTGATCCCGCGAAGATCATGGTCACGAAGGACGATCCGAACGGCACAAAAACGCTTTATGCCGTCTGGCAGCCGCTGAAGGAGTACAGCTACACGCTGCGCTTCGACAGCAATCTTTCCGACACCTCCGCCGTCACCTCTCTTGCGGCGCTGACGGCGACGACCCACAGCCCGAGCCACAGCTTCACGCTCTCCGCCGAGCCTGCGGTCAACAACTTTTCCGAGACCGGCCTGCGCTTCCTCGGCTGGGCCGAGAGAGCCGACGGCGAGGTCCTCTATACGACCGGCGGCAGCTATCCCATGAGCGTCCGCGAGGGGGAGGACTCCGCCTCCGCAACGCTGTACGCCGTGTGGGAGAGGCTGTGCTATGTCCGTTTCCACAAGAACGCCGACGAGGCGGAGAAGCTGGTCCGCGGGAGCGACGCCGCGGCGCAGCAGCCCGACGAGCCGATCACGGTCAGCACGAGCGAGCCGCAGGTCTCCCTCCTGGCTCTGTATGAAACGTCTCCGGAATACTTCAGACGCGCGGATCATCTGCTCATCGGCTTCTCGTCCGATCCGGACGCGGCCCAGCCGACCGGCAGCATGACGCTTACGCCGGGCAGCGCCCACGCCGCGGACGTTTACGCCGTGTGGTCCGACAGCAGCTTTGCGCTCGTCTACGATCCCAACGGCGGCGAAGGCGGACCGGGCGTCGAGGAGTGGAGCAACGACGGCAGCGCCTCGCATGAATTCCCCATCTCCGACGTGCTCCCGAGCTACACCAACGCCGAGGGCGTGAGCTATGTTTTCCTCGGCTGGTCCGAGAGCGCGGCGGAGCAGGCGGTCGTCCAGTATAGCCACGACGGCATGACCGCGGAGGACCCGGATAAGACGGACCTGCTGACGAGCGTGACGCTCGATAACGAGACGCCGACCAAAACGCTCTACGCGGTCTGGGGCGTGAACTACGTCCTGCACTACGATATCAACAGTCCTCTGGACAGCGCGAGCGGCGCGCCCGCGGATCAGACGGCGCTCGGCCGTTTGGACGGCTATACCTTCGAGATCTCGAACGACACGCCCGACTACGGCGACAGCGGCGTGCACGAGTTCGCCTACTGGACCTACAGCCAGCACTACTCGCAGGGCGAGGAGTTCACCCAGAGCCTGATGCTTACCGGCGGCTCCCAGCTCACGCTCCGCGGAGAGAACTGCGAGACCACGGTCTACGCGCGCTACAAGAACTGGGGCAGCCTGCGCATCGTCTATGACGGCAACGCGCCCTACGGCGGCACGGTCTACAATGTCCCCCCGGTCCAGACCGTGAGCACGCAGGAGGACCCGCCGATTCACGAGATCATTACCAGCGACATCTATGCGACGAAGAGCGGCTACTCTTCGACCAGACACTATCCTCTCGGTTGGTCGAAGAACAGGGACGCCGCCGTGCCCGATTATGTGGCCGGTGACCGACTGCCCCTCAGCCGCTATGACGACCGCGACGTCGAGCTCTACGCCGTGTGGGACATCGTCCCGGTGGTCGTCGGCGTAAACTACGACGAGACGCTCCACCCGGCCGACCAGTTTACGATCCAGAGCAGCTCCAACTTCCGTTATGATCATTACATCAGCATCGGCGGAGAGAACTTCTACTGGACCACATATTATGCCGGGAACCAGTATCGGTGTCTCAACTGGATCACGAGAGCACAGCTTGCCGGAGAAACGACGTGCAGTCTGGATGTCAGGAATCCCTGCTTCCCCAACGGCAATCAGAAGCTGGAGCTTGACGGCAAGGACAAGGCGATGGTCGGTCTCAGCTGGGCTGCCGACAGAAGCAGCTGCAGTGCCGTATCCTTCAAGTATGGGAAGGATAACGGACAGCTGGACAATTCGAATCTGGCTTCAAGAACCATCGCGGGTGCCGACCTCTCAAGCCATGTGCCTGTCTACGACAGCGAAAACCGCATCTATGTCGTTCCCACATATATGGTCTACGACTCCTATTTGAAATTCTATATCTTCATCCATTACGGCACTTACAGAGACGAGGTCGAGAATACATATCAATCTCCGAACTATTACATTTTCCTGAGGAGCTTCTTTGACGATCCTGACGCTGCGATCGATATTTTCAATCAAGACGGAACGTTGAGTCCGAACCTGTATTTTTCTAAGAGCTATATCAAGGAGCCGCAATACGGCGCGGTGCTCGGATGGTCGACGGATCCCGATGCGACGGAGCCTGAGGGTACCTTCAAAGGGGATGTATCATACAGTCCCACCGGCAGCGCATTCCCCAACCTGTATTATCCCGGCGGGAGGATCATCACGATGGACGAGGTCCGTCAGAAAGACGAGAACACCGTCCTTTGGGATATCTATCTCGTCTACGATGAGCCCATACCGGTTCATAAGTTTGCCTTCTTCTTCGATTACGGCGACGGCCAGGGTTGGTCGGAGATGGGAGGAGACTGGGCACCGATCATCGCCGCGGGCGAGAGCCATCAGTTTGAGGTTCAGAATAGCGAGAATTACATCGAGTATAGCCGGCTTCAGCTTTCGAGCGGGCACTACACCTTCACCGGCTTTACCTCCAGCCTCACGGAGCTGACGCCCGATATCGTGAGAAGAGAAGATGCTCCCACACTGTTCCACTTCATACCGTATGACTCGCCTCTGCGCACGGTCGACACAAGCTGCGATACGCTTGTTGACGGAGAGGAAACGATCTATTATCGCGGCTTCTACGTCCTGTATCAAAAGGAGTTGTCCTTCGACGCGAACTGCGGCAACGTGGTCGCCAACAACATTCCGCTGACGCAGTTTGCCTATACCCATGGCGGCTTTGAGAACGACACTGCGCAGATTGCGATCCCGGACCAGATCCCGAGCAACACCTATCAGCTCTTCCTCGGCTGGGCCGAGACGCCGCACGGCGAGGTCGTCTATCATCCCGGCGATACCGTGCCGGTCGAGGCCGCGGCGAAGGTACTCTACGCCGTCTGGCAGCAGAGCTATGACTACGAGCTGACCTTCGATCTGAACTATCCCGGCGCACATCCGGATTCCGAGCAGGCGCTCGGAACGAGCTATCGCTTCTACGACTTCGGCGTTCCCGACTCGATCCCGACGCGCCACGGCTATCGCTTCCTCGGCTGGGCGGACACTTCGGACGCCATCGTGCCCGCCTACACCAAGCCGGCCACGGAGACGAGCGCCGACGTCATCCGGCTGAACGCGACCGAGACCGGCGTTATGACGAGAAAGACCGTCTACGCCGTTTGGGAGAACAACGCCTTTACCGTGAACTACGACGCCAACGGCGGCGAGGGCGCCCCCGCGGCGGACGTCTATGACCGCGGCAACCCGCCCGCGGCCGAGCACGAGTTCGTGATCCCGAACACCGCGCCGACGCGCGACGGATACGTCTTCCTCGGCTGGGCCGAGAGCGCGGACGCGACCGAGCCGGAGTATACCTATAACGGCGTCTCCGTCCTCCCGGCTCCGGGCAGTGCGCCCGCGGCGACCCTGACGCTCAACGAGGAAAAGCCCGAGACGACGCTTTACGCGATCTGGGGCGTACGCTTCACGCTGCACTATGACGTGAACAGCGACACGGGCAGCGGCGCGCCGGGGGATCAGACGGGCTTTGCTCTCCCGGGAGAGAACTGCATCCTAACCATCCCGTCCGACAGACCCGACTACGGCGACGGCGGCCGGGAAGCGCAGGGACACGAGTTCGCCTACTGGACGCTCAGCGCCGAGTATACAGCAGGCGAGGGGATGCATTCCCCCAATACACAGATCACCATGACGCCGGATCAGCCCACGCTGACACTCTACGCACGCTATCGAAACTGGGGCCCCCTGACGGTCATCTACGACGGGAACGCGCCTCTGTTCGGCACAGTGTACGGTGTCCCGCCTGAGGAGGATATCAACACCTCGGAGGAGAATCCCACGCATACGGTGGTCGGAATCAACAGCAGCTTTTACGCGAGGAGAACTGGGGAAGGTACGAACTACTCTCCGATCGGCTTCTCCCTGAATCCGAACTCCGATACGGTGGATTACCGTCCGGGCGACGTTCTTACGCTCAGCCGTTTCAGTGACGAACCGACCACGCTCTACGCCGTATGGGATGTTGTCTATGTGACGATGGGCATCCACTTTGACGCGTCTCATCACAGCGAATGGGACATGGAAAACCTCATCAGCTCGTACTGCTACGAATACAAATACACGAGCCCGACGGGACTGGATTTCTACTGGCGCAGCGAGGCCTACGGTTCTCCGCTCATCAGCTGGGTCAGCAAAAGCAGTTTTGAGGCCGGCACGAGCATGCATCTCCAGACGCGTCATCCCGGCGCGGCCATAACCTCCTATTACAAGGGCTATGCGATCGCGGGGCTCTCCCATTCCCCCGGAAGCAGCACCTGTGACGCAGCGTCGTATTACACGGACGGCGGAAAATACATTTTCAACGACGGCAACACATACACGTATATGACAGCCGATTCCCTCTACGTTGACAGCTTCTTTACCATGGCGTACGAGAAGGATGAAAAAACGTATTCCGTCTATCTGGTACCGGCCTACCCGGTCTATGTGGAGTATGTGGACGTCAGGATCGCGGTCGACTACAACAACCCGTCGTTGGTCGGGTATTCGGCCGGATACCAAGACGGCAGACTCGGCGTCCATATGCCGAAGTCCTACTTTGACTCGATCGGCGAGCAGGATGACATTTCCTTCACACGGTATTCCTCTCACAACACGACGGAGAGCTTCTATTTCGACCGCAGCTACTTCGTACCGGGCAAGCTGGTTGCCGGCTGGGCGAGGAGCGCTGACGCGAGTGCGGCGGAGGGGACTTTCAGTCAGGAACTGTTCTATTCCGCGAACGGAAGCATCGCCGCAGCCATGTGGTGCGACGACAGAGAGATCACCGCGAAGAAGAGCGAACTGACAGAATCGACGAACAATGGGACAAAGACCTATACCCTCCGAGTTTATGCGGTCTATCAGGATTCCGACGCTTTTAACGATTTCGCGCTCCTCTTCGACTACGGCGACGGCACCGGCTGGCAGACGGCGCGCGACAACTGGTTGCCCATCGCGGCACCCTCGGAGAGCTATACCTTCCCCTTCGGCAAGACATACTGGATGAAGCAGGATGTAATTGCACAACGTGTGGGGACTGCGTATTCTTATGCGGGCTGGTCAGCCAGCAGGACTTCTCTGGCACCGGATATTTATCCAAATATTTACAATGATTTGTCGACGAGCAATTCAGCGAACTGGACCGTGACTACCGCAGATCCGCAGGCAACAGTGGGAGACAAAACGTATTACTATCACGGCTTCTATCTCCTGCTGTCGAAGACCCTGAGCTTTGACAAGAACTGCGGCGACAACGCTGCCGGCAACATGCCGAATTCAGTGACTGCCTATACACACACGGGCTTTGCAAACGACGTCACGGACATTACAATCCCGGACGAGGTCCCGACAAACGACTTTTGGATCTTCCTCGGCTGGGCGGAGACGCCGGACGCGGCGGAACCGCAGTACCAGCCAGGGCAGAGCGTTCCCGTGGAGGCTGCGAGCAAGACGCTGTATGCGGTCTGGCAGAAGAGCTATTCCTTCAAGCTCCTCTTTGACCCGGATAACGGAGGCGAGCCCTCCTATGAGTCGGGGACCAGCACCATCAAATACAAGGACGTGACGGTCACGACCTCCGTTCCTGTCAAAGAAGGTTTCACCTTCCTCGGCTGGGCGGATACTGCAGGCGCGGCCAGCCCGAAGTATTCCAACCCCGCCGCAGGTACGAACAAAGCGTTCGTGCGCCTGACCGCAACGCAGCCCAACACAGAGGCGACCAAGACCATTTACGCCGTGTGGCAGCAGAACGATACGGCGGGCTCGAACAGCGCGCCGCCGTCCGGCCCGATGATGAC
>CAMVJF010000105.1 GCA_947167725.1 uncultured Clostridia bacterium
GCCTTCCGCCGCCTGCTCGACTTCGTCACGATCTTCCCGCACTACTTCATCGGCTCGAACGCCGATCTGCCCATCGTCGGCGGCTCGATCCTGAGCCACGATCATTTCCAGGGCGGCTGCTACGAGTTCGCCATGGCCCGGGCCGCGATCGAGCGTGATCTCGTCTTCCCGGGCTTTGAGGACGTGCGCGCCGGGATCGTACGCTGGCCGCTGTCGGTCATCCGTCTGCGCTGCGCCGAGCGCGAGCGGCTGACGGAGCTCGCCGGGAAGATCCTCGACGCATGGCGCGAATACAGCGACGAGAGCGTGGGCGTCCTGGCCGAGACCGACGGGGAGAAGCACAATACGATCACGCCCATCGCCCGCCGCCGCGGCGAGGATTACGAGCTCGATCTCGTGCTGCGCAACAATCTTACGACCGAGGAGCATCCCCTCGGCGTGTTCCATCCCCACGCCGAGCTGCACCATATCAAGAAGGAGAACATCGGCCTGATCGAGGTCATGGGTCTCGCGGTTTTGCCCGCGCGTCTGCGCGACGAGCTGAAGGAGCTGGCCGCGCGCCTCGTGAGCGGAGAAGAGCTCTCGGCCTCGCCGCTGACCGAAAAGCACGCGCCCTGGGCGGAGGAGCTGCGGGAGAAGTACGAGTTCACCGAGGAAAACGCCGCCGAGATCCTGCGCCGCGAGGTCGGCGAGGTCTTCAAGACCGTGCTCGAGCACGCGGGCGTGTTCAAGCGCGACGGCGAGGGCCTTACGGCCTTCCTCCGCTTCGCCTCGAGCGTCAGATGATCCTTTGAGTTCTTTTGAAAAGCATAAGGACGCCCCCTTGGGAAAAAGGGGGCGTCCTTATTGCGGAAAGGCGCGGCGCGCTCAGTATCCCATCAGCGGGACCGAGCCGTCATCGCTGTCCTTGGTGATGGACCTGATCACGGCCTCGTAGCTGGTTTTTTCGTTGACGACAACGGTGATGCGGTCGCCGACCTTCCGGCCCAGCACCTGCCGGCCGAAGGGCGACTCCTTGCTGATGAGGCCCTTGCGCGGGTCGCAGCGGACGGTCGTGACGACCCGGATCACCTCGGTCTCGTCCTCCTCGGGCATATAGATCTCCACACGGTCGAAAAGGCCGACCTCGTCGTCCCCGGAGCGGTCGGAGATCACGTGCGCGGATTTGATCATGCCTTCGAGATAGCGCATGCGGCTCATGTTCTGGCGCTGCGCCTGCTTGGCGGCCTTGTACTCGTAGTTCTCGCTCAGGTCGCCGAAGGCGCGCGTGCGCTTGACCTCCTCGAGGATCTCCGGATGCAGCGTGAGCCGGCGATAGTCCAGCTCTTCCTGCATTTTTTTGATATCTTCTCTCGTCAGCTCGTCGTGCATGCGGCGCTCTCCTTACAGATCGACGCTCACCGCGCCGAGACCGTTCCGGTCAAACTCGTCGAGGTATTCGTCCATGCGGTTTTGCAGCTCGGTATAATCCTCCGGCTCGGAGGTCTCGAGTCCGAGGTCGCGCCGCGCGAGCTCCTCGGCCAGAATGTCGAAGAACACGGCGTCCTCATAGTCGGCGATCGCCTCGTGGATGCCGCCGTCGGCGTAGGCCTGGGAGGGGAAAATGTGCCCCTGCCAGTTCTGTACCAGCGAGCGCATGCCCGCGTGCGGGCAGAGGGAGAAGATCTTCTCCTGCAGCAGATCGTAGTCCTCAAAGCGGTCGCTCCCGCGTCCGGAATTCAGGATCCAGTTGCCGATATAGACCAGGTCGAGAAGACGGCGAAACTCTTTTTCTGTCAGTTCGATGTTCATGACGATACCCCCTTTGCCCTATGCCAGTATAATCACGCCGCGCCGCCGGGGTGCGGCGCGCGGTAAGCGGATTATGATTATACCACGAATGTGAAAAAAGTAAAGAAGCTACCACGAGAGCGCGCGCGGATCGAGCGGCTCTGCGCCGGAGAGGATGCGCCGCAGCGCGTCGCGGCAGACGTCCATCGAGTCCGCAAGGTAGCGCTCGAGCAGCGCTTCGGTCAGAAAGCGCGTCTCGCCCTGCGGGCGCTCGGAGAAGTCGCCGCGCATCTCCTCGAGGAACTCGCGCAGGAGGAAGGGATAGATGCGCCTGACCGGCTCGGCCTCGAAATCCGCGGGCATCACCAATTCGTCCCGGATGCCGTAGCGCGAGACGATGTAATAATTGAGCAGGTGATAGTCGTTATGCAGGACCGCCACGTTTTCGCGCGTCATGTCCCGCGGCGCGAAGCGCGCGCGGTGCCAGAAGACGCGGTAGCAGGCGTCCTCGACCAGGTGCATGTAGTAGCCGAGATACAGCGCGTCCGTCTCGACGAGAGGGGCAAAGTCGCGGCGGAAGCGTTCGAAATCCGAGAAGCGGACGCTGCGTCCCCCGAGCTCGGTTTCGTACTGATAGTGTGTCAGATCCCGGTAGACAAGGTCCTCGATGGCGTCCGGCAGCAGGTTGCCGACGCGGAAACGGTCGATGTCGCGGACGCCGCCGTCGGCGATCAGCTCCTCGCCGATCAGATAGTGGATCGTTCTCTGTGCCATGCGCCGCGCCTCACTTTTCGTATTTTTCGAGCACGGCGCGGGAGACCGCGGCCATGCCCTCGCGCGCGGAAGGAGGAGACAGGATCTCCGCCTCGCCGCCGAAGCCGAAGACCCAGGCGTAGAACTGCGGGCTGACGACGGCCTCGACGCGGACGGAGAAGTGCTCCTCATCCTCGCGGATGAGCGTCACGTCGCGCCCGAAGCGGTCGATCACCGCGCCGGCCAGACGGTTCGAAAAACGCAGGCGCACCGTTTCGGCCTCCCCGGCGAACATGCCGAAGACCCGCTTGGAGTAGGCCGACATGTCCAGCGCGCGGAAGGCCTCCTTTCCGTCGCGGAAGCTCTCGAGCGCGGAGATGCGGCTCATCTTGTCGACGCGGTAATGCCGCATCTGCCCGGCCGCGGCGTCGAAGGCCAGCAGGTAGTAGTTCTCGTCGTCCCAGATCAGCGCGTAGGGACTGAGCTCGTAAAAGGCACCCTCGTGGCGATAGCGCCGCTCCTTGGAGACGGTGTACTCGCAGTAAAGAAAGCGGATCTTCCTGTCCGCCGTGATGGCAGAGGAGATCTCGTCGATGTTATAGTAGACGCTCTCGTTCATGGTCTTGACCCGGTTGCGGACAAAGACCTGCCGCTGCAGCGCCGCGGCGTCGTGGACGCTCGCGAGGTTCTCGATCTTGCGGATCAGCGAGAGGGTCTTGCGCTGGGTGATGAACTTCGACGACTGGACGCTGTCGACCAGGAGCTTGAGCTCCGGCAGCTCGAAATCCCGCGAGGCGACGTAATAACCCACGGTCTTGCCTCGCGTCTGCACGATATCGAGCCCGAATTCGCGCAGCGCCTCGAGGTCGGCGTACAGACTCTTGCGCTCGGCCGGGATGCCGCAGCTCTCGAGCGCCTCGACCATCTGCGCGATGCCGACGGGGTGCGCCTCGTCGGAATTCTGCTGGAGATAGCGCATCAGATAGAGCAGCTTGAGCTTCTGCTTCTGGGATCGCGCCACACCGATCATCTCCTTACTCTGACTTTACGGAACGATTATAGCACAAGGTACTGTCCCATTAAAAGGACTTTGTTTTGTAACCTCGCGCCGGCGGGCAAAAAGCCAAGCATCTCCGTCGGCGGGGAAGCGCGGTTTCCTGCGGCCGCAATTTTTCTCGCTCCGGCGCGCCCCGGTCCGGCGCGCCGCGCGCGGTCAGCCGCCGTTTCTTGCGACAGCCTTTCACAGGGGATGCACTTCTTGCTCCCCGCCTCTTTTTTTCTGATTGCCGGAGTGGTATACTGTGATTAAGCGCGGCGGGACGAAAAGGCCCGAAAAGGGACGCTCACAGGCGGCAGGTGTTCGTATCCGCCACGCTTACTCAGCAAAGGACAGGTAAAGCTATGGGACACAACGAGATTCTTCTTCGCATCGAAGCGGCCGAGCGCAGGGCCGCCGCCCTGATCCTCGAGGCGCGCGGCGTGCTCGCCGAGACGAAGAGCGGACGCCGCGACGTGGTGACGGCCTACGACCGCCGCGTGCAGGAGCTGCTGATCGAGGAGCTGCGCGCCGCGCTGCCGGAGGCGCATTTCTTCTGCGAGGAGATGAACGAGCGCGAGCGGCTCGACGCCGGGGCGCTGTTCATCATCGACCCGATCGACGGAACGATGAACTTCGTCCGCGGCTTCCACCACAGCTGCATCTCCGTCGCCTACGCCGAGCGGGGCACGGTCCTCGCGGCTGCGGTGTATAATCCCTATCTCGACGAGATGTTCAGCGCGCTGCGCGGCGGCGGCGCGTTCCTCAACGCCCGGCCGATCCGCGTATCCGGGGATACGCTGGCGAACAGCGTCGTGTGTTTCGGCACCTCGCCTTACCGCCCGGATCTCGCGGACGAGACCTTCGCGCTCGCGCGACTTGCTTTTGAAAACAGTCTCGACGTGCGGCGCGAGGGCACGGCGGCGCTCGATCTGTGCAGCGTGGCGGCCGGGCGCGAGCTGGAGCTCTCGCTGTGGGATTACGCCGCGGGAGCCCTGATCGTCGAGGAAGCCGGCGGCGTCTGCCGGACGGTCTCCGGCGGAGAGCTGCCCTACTCGGCGGACAAGAGCGGCGTGGCGGCCGGGCCGCGCGCCGTGCTGGAGGAATTCCTGCGTCTCACGGAGGCGAAGGGATGAGCGCGCTGCGCACAGCGCGCGAAGCGCCCGTATTCGAAGAGGAGTGCGTCGACTCGACGAACCTCTTCCTGCGCCGCATGGCCGGGGAGGCGGCGGACGGCACGGCCGTGGTCGCCCGGCGGCAGAGCGCGGGGCGCGGCCGCTCCGGCAGGAGCTTCCTTTCGCCCGAGGGCGGGCTGTATCTTTCGGTGCTTCGCCGCCCGCCGGTCGAGCCGGAGCGTCTCGCGACGCTCGCGCCCGCGGCGTCGATCGCCGTGTGCCGCGCCGTCCGGCGCGTCTGCGGACTGCGCTGCGGCGTCAAGTGGCCCAATGACGTCGTGCTCGGCGGGAAGAAGATCTGCGGCATCCTCGTCGAGAGCATCCTGGCCGGCGATCGTGCCAGCGTGATCATCGGCGTCGGCGTCAACGTCAACACGGCCGCCTTCCCCGAGGAACTGCGGGACATCGCCGGTTCGCTCGCCGCCGCGAAGGGCGGGGAGATCGGGATCGAGGCGCTTGCCGAAGCGCTGCTCGAGGAGCTGGACGCCTGCTATACCGCGTGGCTCGCGGACGAGGGTTTCTGCCTGCGGGAGTATCGCAGACAGTGCGTCACGACCGGCCGCGAGGTGCTCGTCGGCGGCAGGAGCGGCTTCGCCCGGGCGATCGGCGAGGACTATTCGCTGCTCGTCGTCTGGCCCGACGGGACGGAGGAGGCCGTGCGCTTCGGCGAGGTCTCCGTGCGCGGGCTCTACGGCTATGTCTGAAAAGCGAACAGAACGAAAAAGGCTCCCTTCCGGGCGGAAGGGAGCTTTTTTGCCGTGTGTCGGTCAGTCGAGCACGTAGGGCAGGAGAGCGATCTGGCGGGAACGCTTGATCGCCTCGGTCAGCTCGCGCTGATGCATGGCGCAGGTACCGGTCGTGCGGCGGGGCAGGATCTTGCCGCGCTCGGACAGGTAGTGGCGGAGCTTCGCGGTGTCCTTGTAGTCGATGAATGTGGCCTTGTCGACGCAGAACTGGCAAACCTTTCTGCGCTTGTGGGTCTTGGGGTTGTTTTTATCGAAAGCCAAAGCTGTATCCTCCTATTCTAAGAATCAGAACGGTAATTCGCCGTCGTCGCTCTCGAGCTCCTCAAAGGGAGAAGAGGCCTTGGGGCTGCTCTTCGGGGCTTCGTAGCTGCTCGTGTAGCTGCGGCTGTCGTTGGAATCTCCGTCGCGGCGGCTGTCGCCGAAATAGACGTTGTCGGCAACGACTTCCCAGCTGGTACGCTTGTTGCCTTCACGGTCTTCCCATTTCCGGCTCTGCAGACGTCCGGAGACGACCGCCATGCGTCCCTTCGAGAAATACTTGCCGACGAACTCGGCGGTCTGACGCCATGCGACGCAGTCGATGAAGTCGGCCTGCTTCTCTCCGCCGTCGCGGCCGCCGAAATCACGGTCGACAGCGAGGGTGAAGGACGCGACCTGCGTCTGGGACTGGGTCATCCGGAGCTCCGGATCGCGGGTGAGACGGCCCATGATCGTGATGTGGTTGAGCATGTCCCTCTCCTTATTCCGCGCGCATGGTGATCAGACGGCGCAGGATGCCGTCGGTGATCCCGAGGATACGGTCCAGCTCCGCGGGGAACTCGGGACCGCTCGTGAACTTCATCAGCACATAGTAGCCCTCGGAAATGTAGTTGATCTCGT
>CAMVJF010000106.1 GCA_947167725.1 uncultured Clostridia bacterium
TGCTGCTCGAGCGGCAGCAGCGCCCCGGGCGCAAGCTGCTCGCGACGGGCAACGGCCGCTGCAATCTGTCGAACATGAACGCCTCCCCCGCCCATTACCACGGCGAGGACGCGGATTTCGTGCGCTTCGCGCTCGAGCGCTTCCCGGCGGAGGACACGCTGCGCTTCTTCCGCACGCTCGGTCTTCTGACCGTGGAGGAGCGCGGCGGGCGCGTCTATCCCCTGTCCGACTCGGCCAACAGCGTGCTGGACGTGCTGCGCTTCGCCTGCGAACGCGCGGGCGTGGAGACGCATACCGCCTGCCGGGCGGTGCGCGTGCTGCGCGGCGCGGCGGGCGGCTTCACGGTCGAATGTGAAAACGCCCGCTTTTCCTGTGACGAGCTGATCGTCGCCTGCGGCGGCGCCGCGGGCGGCAAGCTCGGCGGTGTGACGGACGGCTACGAACTGCTCCGTTCCCTCGGCCACAGCCGCACGAAGCTCTATCCCGCCCTCGTCCAGCTCCTCACCGCGCCGGAGTATCCCCGCGCGCTCAAGGGCGTGCGCGCCGACGCGGCGGTCACGCTGCGCCGCGGCGGCGAGACGCTCGCGGTGAGCGAGGGCGAGGTGCAGTTCATCGAAAACGGCGTCTCCGGTCCGGCCGTGTTCGACGTCTCACGCGCGGCCTCCGTCTGCGGCGGCGGCGCGGAGATCTGCCTTGACTTCTTCCGCGGCAGGGACGACGGCGAGCTGCTCGCCATGCTGCGCGCGCGGCGCGAGGCCATGCCGGAGCTGGAGGCGGGCGAGCTGCTGTGCGGCATGCTGCACAACCGTCTGGGACGCATGTGCGTAAAATACGCGGCTCTTTCCGGTGCGGCGCCGCTGCGTACGCTCTCGGACGAAGAGCTCGCGCGCGTGCTGCACGTCTGCCGCGATTTCCGTCTGGAGCTGCGCGGCACGGCGGGCTTTGACGGCGCGCAGGTCACGGCGGGCGGCGTCCGCACGGCGGAGTTCGACCCCCGCACGCTCGAGAGCCGCCTTGTCCCCGGGCTTTTCGCCTGCGGCGAGGTGCTGGACGTGGACGGCGACTGCGGCGGCTTCAACCTGCAGTGGGCCTGGTCGAGCGGCATGCTGGCAGGGAGGCTCGGAAAATGATCCTTGTACGCAACCTCCGGCTGCTGCCCGGAGAGGACCGCGCGCTGCTGCTCCGCCGCGCGGCGAAGCGCCTCGGCGTGAAGGAGAGCGAGATCACCGGCTCGCGCCTCGTCCGGCGCTCCCTCGACGCGCGAAAAAAAGACGATATCCACTATGTCTGCTCGCTGGCCGTCGCGCTCAGGAGCGGCGAGGACAAAGTCCTCGCGCGCTGCGCGGAGGCCGCGGTCTATGAAGAAAAGGAATACCCCATCCCGCACGTCGAAGCCCCGCTCACGCGGCCGGTCGTCGTCGGCTTCGGCCCGGCGGGCATGTTTGCGGCGCTGCTGCTCGCCTACGCGGGCGCGCGCCCGATCGTGCTTGAGCGCGGCGCGGACGCGGACACGCGCGCCGAGGCCGTCGCGCGCTTTCGCGCCGGGGGCGAGCTCGACGAGGACTGCAACGTCCAGTTCGGCGAGGGCGGCGCGGGCACCTTTTCCGACGGCAAGCTGAACACCGGGACACACGACGGCCGCATTGGCTGGGTGCTGCGGCAGTTTTACGAGCACGGCGCGCCCGAGAGCGTGCTCTGCGACGCCAAGCCGCACATCGGGACCGACGTCCTGATCGGCGTGGTCAAGGCCATCCGGCGCGACGTCCTCGCGCACGGCGGCGAGATCCGCTTCCGCCACCGGCTCGTGGGGCTCGAGAGTGCGGACGGCGCGCTCCATGCGCTGCGCGTCGCCTCTCCGGAGGGGGACTATACGCTCCCCTGCGAGCGCATGATCCTCGCGATCGGGCACTCGGCGCGCGACAGCTTCGCAATGCTGCTCGACAGCGGCGTCGCCATGGTGCAGAAGCCTTTTTCGATGGGCGTGCGCATCGAGCAGCGCCAGCGTGAGATCGATCTCGCCCAATACGGCCGCGAGCGCGGCGAGCTGCCTGCCGCGGACTACGCGCTGAACGTTCGTCTGCCCGACGGGGGCAGCGCCTACACCTTTTGCATGTGTCCGGGCGGCGAGGTCATCGCCGCGGCCTCGGAGAAGGGCGGCGTCGTGACCAACGGCATGAGCGGATCGCGCCGCGACGGAAAGAATGCCAACGCGGCCCTGCTCGTCACGCTGCATACCGAGGACTTCCCCTCGGCCGACGTGCTCGCGGGCTGCGAGTGGCAGCGGCAGATCGAACGCGCGGCCTACGCATACGGAGGCGGGAACTATCTCGCCCCGGCGCAGCGCGTAGGCGATTTCCTTGCGCACCGCAGGAGCGAGGGGCCGGGCGCGGTCGAGCCGAGCTATCGACCGGGCGTGGTCTGGGGCGACCTGCGCGAGGTGCTGCCGGAGCGGCTCTGCGCCGTGATCGAGCAGGCGCTGCCGCTCATGGGCCGGAAGCTCAGAGGCTTCGACGCGCCCGACGCGGTGCTGACCGCGCCGGAGACGCGCTCCTCCTCTCCGGTGCGCATCCTGCGCGGCGAGGACTTCAGCTCGCCGCTGCGCGGGCTCTATCCCTGCGGCGAGGGCGCCGGCTACGCAGGCGGCATCACCTCCGCCGCCGTGGACGGGCTTCGCTGCGCCGAGGCCGTGCTGCGTGCGATGAACCCTTAAGGGGAACGGCATGAAACAAGCCCGCTGACCTTCTCAGGTCAGCGGGCTTTGCTTTTTCCGGCTTGCCGCGCGCCGGCTGCCTTACGCCGACGGGGGATCCTTTTTTCGTATCGAGCCGGACTCGTCCTCTTCGTACACCTCCAGATCCTCCGGATGGAGCTCCTCCCAACGACTGTGGAAGGCTCTCTGCAGGGCATCGCGCAGGTCGATACTGGCCGCGTCGGCGAAGGGGCCTCCGCCCCGCCAGCTCCGGAAATCCGCGAGCGCCGAGAAAAAGCCGTCCGTATCCGTATCCCAGGGGATGCGGCCCTCTTCCTCCAGCGCGTCGAGAAGCGCCTGCCAGAAGGAGCCGAAATGCGCCTCCGAAAGGCGGCACTCCTCCGCATACAGCTCCTCGCCGCGCTCGATGCGCGCCGCGGTTTCGTCCGCTGCACCGAGCTCCTTTTCCGCCGCCACGAATGCGTAGAGATCCCGAAGGTATTTCGCCTCGGACTCCCTGTTTTCTGTCGCTGCGGAAAGCGAGAGCTGGTGCAGGGCCGCGTGTCCGAGCGAGGGCGTCAGCGCGGCGGCGTGCCGCGGGACGAGCCTGCCGAGCTCCTCCTTCATCGAGGCCCAGACCTTGGGGAGTACGACGCTGCAGCAAATGCGAAGCTCCCCCGTGATCTGCGGCTGATGATCGACGCTCACTCCTGTCCAGCAGCTGTCTCCGCACCAGCCGCATTCCCAGCCGTCACGAAATATCTTGACGGGACTGCCGCAGTTCGGGCAGTTCATGCAGCGGCGCGGAGGGCGTCGATGCAGCCGCGGACCGCCGCGTCCTCCCAGGGATAGCTCTGCGCCTCATAGCCGCAGCTTGCCAGCAGGAGCTGGCCGCCCACGTCCGTGAGATAGCCGAAGGCGCCGGCGATGCCGTCGAGCTGCATCCTCATCAGCTCGGCCTCATCCGCCGGGAGCGAGGCGAGATAGGCGTCCGCAAGGGCGCGGGCCTCCTCGGGGCTCATGCCGCTCTCGGCAAAGAAGTCGGCGAGCTTCGCCGCCTGGGCGCTCGCGGAAAGCGAGCTGCCGGCCGTGCCGGGGAAGTAGCTGCCGTGCGCCTCCTCGAGCCTCGCGCGGAAAGCCTCGCCGCGCTGCTGCGCCGCCGTGACCGGGAAGAGCAGCGCCGCCTCGGCGGCAAGGACGCTCTCATCCGCGCCGTGGCCCAGGGATAGGGAGAGCATGCGCCCTTCCTCGGCGTCATAGCGCTCGATCACGCCCGCCTCTCCGTCGTTCCAGCGCAGCCGCGCGCCGAAGTCGCTCTCGGCGCTCCTCGCCCACTCGTAGTACATGCCGGAGATATCCTCGCTCCCGGCGCTCTTTGCCGCGCGGAAGCACCAGCTCAGGCCGCTGCGGTTATAGACGAGCTGCGCGAGGGGCGCCTCGCCGTCGATGATGCTGTAGGCGACCTCTTCCGCGCCCTCGGGCGCGGCCATGTCGACGCCGAAGCGCTCGGCGATCTCCTCGCGCGAGCTCGGCTTGACGGGGTTGGGCAGCCCCACCGCCTCCTCGGTCCCGGCGGGAGCGGTCTTGCCGCAGCCGACGAGCAGCGGCAGGCAGAGCGCGAGGATCAGAACGTAAACGACACAGTTTCTTTTCATGGCTTTCTCCTTTTATTCCTTTGATGATGACAGATGTTGCAGATCTTTTTGTTTCTATGACGCCGGTCCCGCGCTTTTGTTCCCGCGCCGCTCATTCCTCCGGCGGGAAACGGCGGAGCAAGGCCTCGAAGTCCCCGCCCGGCCCGAGCGCGCCGAGACGGATCGAAAGCTCGCTGAGCTCCTGCGCGAGGGCGTCGCTGACGGAAAGGCCGGTCTTTTTCATCTGCTCGAAGCGGCGGAACTCCAGCTCGCCCGGGAGATAGACCTCCTCGACGCCGGGGGCCTTCCGTCCGTCCTTCATCATGCGCACATAGCGGTCAACGCGCGCCTTGAAATCCGCCAGCGGCAGGAAATGCTCCGGGTCGATCAGGATCAGGCAGAAGCCCGTGTTCTCCTTCTCGAGCTTCGAGAAAAGTCCGATGTCCGTGCCGAAGGCGGCGCCGGAGAACATCGTCGAGAGCACGTCCACCATCACGGCGAGCCCGTATCCCTTGTGTCCCGCGATCGGCGAGAGGGAGAAGGCCGCGGCCGGGTCGGTCGTCGGCGCGCCGTCATAGTCCTTGGCCCAGGTGTCGGGGATGGACTGTCCCTCGCGCTCGGCCGCCTGGATCTTGCCCATGGCCACAAAGGTCGTGGAAATGTCCATGACGATCGGATACTCCTCTCCCGCCGGGACGCCGAGGATGATCGGGTTGGTGCCGATCAGCCGATCGGCCCCGCCGAAGGGCGAGGTAAAGGCGTAAGTATTGCAGGTAACGAGAGCCACGAGGCCGTCCGCCGCCGCGCGCCAGCCGTAGTACGAGCCGCAGCCGATGTTGGCGTTGTGCCGTCCGCAGGCCATCGCGACGCCGTAGCGCCGCGCTTTTTCACGCAGTGCGTCGTAGGCGCGGTTCACGGCCACGATGCCCGAGCCGTTGTCGCTGTCAAAGACCATCACCGCGCCGGAGTCCTCCACAGTCCGGAAGTCAGGCCGGGGATTGAGCGAGCCCGCCTCGATCTGGCGCATATAGCGCGTCAGCCGCGAAAGGCCGTGGGAGTAGACGCCGGTGAAGTCGGAGTGGGCGATGACCTTTGCGATCGTCGCGGCGTCCCCGGCCGGGAAACCGGCCGCGCGCAGGATGCCCGCAACGAGGGCAAGTTCTTGTTCATAGCGGATCTGCATGGCAGTATTCCTGTCCTTTGCTAACTTTTCCCTATTATTATAGTACAGTTTCCTCTCTTGTTCAACTTTGAGAAAAAAGTTTTCAAAAGGGCTTGACAGGATTGTATTATTGTGTTACTGTATTAATCGCTTAATACAGTAACACAAAGGAGGGCGAACATGGATTTTGAACTGCAGAGCTCCCGGCCGATCTGGATGCAGCTTGCCGAGACGCTTTCGCGCAGGATCGTGACGGGCGTCTATCCTCCCGGCTCCCGCTTCCCCGCGGTACGTGAGCTGGCCGCCGAGGCCGGGGTCAATCCCAACACGATGCAGCGCGCGATCACTCAGCTTGAGAGCGCCGGGCTCGTTGCGACGAACCGGACCTCCGGGCGCAGCGTGACCGAGGACGTGGGCGTGCTCGACACGATGCGCAAACAGCTCGCGAACGACCGGACGGAGCAATTTTTCACAGACATGAAAGAACTCGGCTACACGAGGGCCGAGGCCGCGGACATGGCCGCGGCGGGAAAGGAGAAGGAATGATGGAGGAATTGGTAGTTTGCAGGAACCTCAGCCGCAGCTTCGGCGAGGTCCAGGCGCTGCAGGACGTGAACCTGAGCCTGCCCCCCGGCATGATCATCGGCCTGCTCGGCCCCAACGGCTCGGGCAAGACGACGATGATCAAGATCCTCAACGGGCTGCTGCAGCCCAGCTCCGGCGAGGTGAGGATCGACGGCAACGCGCCGGGCGTGGAGACGCAGAAGATCGTGAGCTATCTGCCCGACCGCGGCTATTTC
>CAMVJF010000107.1 GCA_947167725.1 uncultured Clostridia bacterium
GATCTCCGGCGAGCGGAAGAATTCGCCGCCCTGCGCGGCCGCGACCGGGATGCCGCGGCGCAGCAGCGCGCGGCGGAAGGCCGCGCCCGCGCTGTTCGGCGTGCGCAGCAGGATCGCGATATCACCCGGCCGCGCCGCCCGCACCGTATCGTCGTCCCTGACCGGGACGCCCTCGCGCAGCAGCCGTTCGATCTGCCGCGCGGCGAAGTCCGCCTCGCGTTCGAGCTTATCGGGCGTCTCCTCGTCGTCCTCGTCCTTCGGTGCGCCGACGAGCAGCAGCTCAGGCTTTCTTCCCTCGCCCCGATAGCCGGTCGCGCCGAAGCGCAGCGCGGCGTTGTCGTCATAGTCGATCTCGCCGAGCTCCCGCGACATACACGCGCCGAAGACCGCGTTCGCCGCCGCGAGGATCTCGCGCCGCGAGCGGAAGTTCTCGCGCAGCGGCACGCGCCTCGGCTCGCCCTCCGCGGCGAGCGCGTAGTCGGCGTAAGCGTCGTACCTCCTTGTGAAGATCCGCGGGTCGGCCAGACGGAAGCGGTAGATCGACTGCTTCACGTCGCCGACGAGGAAGAGGTTTTTCTCCTCTCTCGACACGGCGCGGAAGATCGTGTCCTGCACCTCGCTGACGTCCTGGTACTCGTCGACCATCACCTCGGTATAGCGCGCCGCGACCGCGCGGGCGAGCTCCGTGGGGCTGTCGTCCTCCGCGGTCAGCAGCCGCGCGGCGAGATGCTCGAGATCGGCGTAGTCCACGAAGGAGCCGCGCCGCTTGTCCCGCGCGTACTGCTCGTCGAACTTCAGCGTCAGGCGCAGCAGCGCCTCCATCGCGTCGTGCGTCAGCGCCATGCCCGCGAGCAGCTTTCCCGAGGGCGAGGCCATCTCCTTTTCGATCCGGCCGCAGGCCTTCTTGCAGGCCTCGCGCCGGGCCTTGATCTCCTCGGAGAGCGCCGGATCGGGGGATTTCGTCAGCCGTCCCAGCGTCGGGAAGGGGCTCGGGAGGCGCTCGCGCGCCGCGTCCCAGCCGCGTGCGAGCGCGCGCTCAAAGTCCCGCAGGGCCTCGGCCGTCGCCGCGACGGAAGCGCCGTAGGCCTTTTCGATCCTCTCCACGCCGCGCATCGCGCCCTGCAGGCGCTCCATCTCTCCGGCCCAGCAGGCCGCGCGGGCGCGCAGCGAGCCGAGCAGCTCCCTGCCCCAGGGCGTCCCGGCGACGTCGTCCGCGGGGGCGCTCAGCTGCGCGATCATGCGCTCGGCCCACCGCTCGGGCCGGGCGTGGCACTGCATCTTGCCGTGCAGCTCGAGCACGAGCTCGCACAGCCGCCGGTCGTCCCTGCCCGCGCCCACCGTGTCGGCGAGCGTAAGGAAGCCCGCGACCGTCTGCGGCGCGGCGTAGCAGGCGTTCATCGTCTTTTCGAGCGCCGCGCTCTTCATCGCGGCGGCGCGCTCCTCTTCGAGGATGCGGAAGTTCGGGTCGAGACCCGCGCTCTGGCAGTTCTGGCGCAGCAGCTCCGCGCAGAAGCCGTGGATCGTGCCGATCATGGCCCGGCGGCACAGCGCGCTCTGGCGGCGCAGATGGCGGTTGCCGGGCTCGTCCGCGATCGCCTTGGCGAGCTCGGCCATGACGCGGCCCTTCAGCTCGCCCGCGGCGGCGCGGGTGAAGGTGATGACGAGAAAGCTGTCGATGTCCTTGGGCGCGTCCGGGTCGCGGAGATAGCGCATCAGCCGCTCGGTGAGCACGCGGGTCTTGCCGCTGCCGGCGCCCGCGGAGACGAGCAGCGCGCTCCCGCGGCTTTCGATCGCGGCGCGCTGCGAGGGAGTGGGGTCGAAACTCATGCCTCCTCGCCTCCTTCCAGTCTGGCCCAGACCTTGTCGGCCGCGAGCTTCGGCAGGTAGCGGCTCTTCTCGCCGCCCTCGCCGTCGACGAAGCGGCAGGCCTCGGCGAAGTCGCAGTTTTCGCAGGCCGTGTCGTTCTGCGAGCGGAAATAGGGGTCGGCGCTGATCGTCCCGCGGCGCAGCTCCCCGGCCATGTTTTTCAGTGTCTTTTTGATATGGCGGTACAGCAGCCCCATCCGTTCGGCCGAGGCGAAGGTCTCGCCGCTGGGCTTGCCGCCGCGCAGCTTCATCGGGATATAGAGCTTGTCCTCGCCCTTCTCCCAGGCTTCGATCAGCGCCGGATCGTCGAGCACGAGCCCGCTGCGGCGCAGCTCGCGTTTGAGCTGGGCGTCGATTGCGTCCGTGTCGTCCCCGGCGTCTACGGCGGCCATCGCGCTGCGCGCCGGGACGTACATCACGCCCGCGGGCACGATCTCGCGGCCGTAGCGTTCCGCGCCCTCCTCGGAAAGCGCGAAGAGATAGAGGAGCATCTGCAGTCCCATGCCGTACCACACGTCTCCGAGGGAGAATTCCTTCCGCCCGGTCTTATAGTCCACCACGCGAAGAAAGAGCTTCCCCTCGTGCAGCCAGCCGTCCACGCGGTCGGCCACGCCGATGAGCCGCATACGCTCCTCGCCCTCGCCGAGGAGCACCGGCGGCATCACCGCCGCGTCGGCGAAGTTCAGCTCAAAGTCCAGCGGCTCGAAGTCCGAGCGCCGCAGTTCCGCGGCCATGTCTCCCACGATCTGCCGCACGTCGCGGCGCAGACGGTTGAAGAGGTGACGGAAGCGCTCGCTTTTCTCGGCGAAGCCGCCGAGCTCCTTTTCGATATATTCCTCGATCGCGCGCTCCGTGAGCGCGTCGAGCTCCCCGTCCCCGACGGCGGCAAAGCCGCCGCGTGCGCGCACCTCTCTGGCCGTGCTCTCGAGCACGGCGTGGACGAAGGTGCCGATCTCCGGCGGACGGAAGTCCGCGGGCTCGTAGGGTCTGGCCTTGAGCCCGTACTGGCAGAAATAGGAGAATTTGCACTTGGCAAACTGGTCGATCCGCGAGGCGGAGAGCCGCGGCGTCCCGCCGTAGAGCGCGTCGACCGCCTTCCGCGAGAGCCGTCCCCGGCTCTGCGCGGCGGCGCGGCGCAGCGCCGCGAGGCGCTCCGGCGCGGCGGCGGCGAAATAATCCGCCGCGGCGCGGGCGCGTCCGTCGACGGAGGCGGCCGCGCAGAGCGACAGCGCACTTGAGACGGAAGCGGCGCGCGCCTCGACGAGGTCCGCGCGCTCGATCGGGCGCGAGAGCAGGGCGGCGGCGCGCTCCATCACGAAGCTCGGCCGCTGCTCGCCGCCCTCGTCGGCGGCCGCGGCGAAGCTCATCGCCAGGCTCTCCGAGGGCAGGGACAGGCAGTTGTAGATCAGCGAGAACTCCCGCCAGAGCTCGTCCTCCCCGGCGCCGCCGAGGTCGATGCCGAGCTCGAGCAGCCGCGCGCGCTCCTCCTCGGAGAACACGCCGCCCTGCTCGGCCGCGGCGGGCAGACGCGCGTCGGAGGCCCCCAGCACGATCAGATGCCGGATCGCTCTGCGGCGCATGCGGTCAAAGTCGCCTGCCGTGACCGAGTCGAGCGTGACGGGGATCGTGCCGACGTCGTACTGCGAGAGCATCGCGGTGAAGAGCCGGCCGAATTCCTCCGCCTCCATCTCGCTCTCGCCCAGCACAGCGGCGCTCTGCTCGAGCGCCGTGAGCGTGATCTCCCAGAGCTGCGCCGTCTCCGCGGCGTCGCTTTCCCGTCCGGCGGCGGCGAGCGCGGCGGCGCGCGCGTCGAGCCTCTCGTCGAGCTTCAGCTCCAGCAGCAGCCCCGCGAGCGCGGAGGCGTGCTCCTCCGCCGTTTTGGCGGCTCTCCCTCGCCGTGCGAAGCGCTGCAGCGGCTCGGCCACGCGGCGGCGCAGCGCGTTGATGCGTCCCAGACGCTCCTCGCTCTTCTCGTCGAATTCCGCGCCGTAGCCCTCGGGATGCTGCCGCCAGTCGCTCTCGCGCGCCCAGGCGGGGGCGCGGAGCTGCCATTTATAAAGGTAGTTCTCCAGCTCGTCGCACTCCTCGGTCGACAGACCGACGAGGCCGCTGCGCAGATAATCCGTCACGTCGTCGAGATCCCAGCCGCCGCACACGATCTCGTAGGCCGAGGCGATCAGCGCGGGCAGGGGCTTCGAGAGCAGCTCGCTTTTGCGCGCCGTATAGAGCGGCACGCCGTAATGCGCGAAGACGCTCTCGAGCGTCCGACGATAGTCCTCGAAGCCGCGGACGGCCACGGCGATATCGCGCCAGCGGCATCCCCGCTCGCGCACCAGCTCGAGCGCGCGGGCCGCGGCGAGCTCGCATTCCGCCGAGATCGCCGGCGCGCCGGCGAGGCGCACGCAGTCCGTCTCGCCCTCGAACTTCGCCGCGCGGTAGTCGAACAGATGCTCCGTGAGATATTCGAGCGCGCGCAGCCTGTCCCCGCGCTGTTCCGAGCGCTCGAGCTGCACCGCGCAGCCGAGCTCCTTCGCCGCGCCGAGCAGACGGCGCGCCGCGACGCGCGACAGGGCGAAGACCTCCTCGCCGCCGTCGGTTTCGTCGAGCGTGAGGCAAACCGTGACCGCGGCGCCGCGCGCGAGCATCGCGCGGATGATCTCGTGTTCCTGCCGCGTAAAATCGAGGAAGCCGTCGATATAGATCCTCTCATCCTCGCCCACGGCTCCCTCGCGGAGCTTCGCGGCGAGCAGATCGAGACGCTGCGCCGGGTCGGCGCGGCCGTTGGAGACCACGGCGTCGTAGCTCTCGAGCACCAGCGCCATGTCCCACAGCTTTTCGCCGAGGGCGCCTCCGGCCGTCTCCGCGGCGGCGTAGAGCGCCTCGGGCGTGATGCAGGCGCTCTTGCACTCGTCCACGGCGGCGAGCAGGGCGCTCTGCATCTCGGCGCGCCTCGCAGCCGCGCCGTAGAGCTTCAGCCGGGTGGAGATCTGGCTCAGCGCGCGGGCCATGCACAGCATCCGTCCGCCCTTGTCGAGCCAGTCGGCGGCCGCGCCGCCTCTCTCGGCGAGCACGCGGCGGGCAAGTCCCGTGAAGCTGAAGACCTCGGCGTAGAGTGAGAGGCGGTCGCCGCAGCGTTCGCAGAGCTCGCGCTCCGCCTCGTGGCTGTATTGCTCGGGCACGATGAGCATGCTGCCGCCGCGGCCCTCCCGGACCGCTTCCGCGATCTCGCCGATGACGGCGGCGGTCTTGCCGCTGCCCGCCCGGCCGATGATCAGTCTCAGCATCCTCTTTCCCCCTCTCTCACGCGGTTTCCATCCCGGATATCAGATCCCGGATCTTTCGACTCCGTTCTTTCTGTCGTGCCAGCTCACGTCCGGCTCCCAGCCGGCGAGCGGCAGACGCTGCATCGCGCCGAAGATCTTGGATTTCATATCCGGATACTCCGCGCTCATCGCGGCGAGGAGCTTCTTGATCTCATAGCGCTTCGAGCCCTTGTCCATCGGACAGGGGTTTTCGACCACCGGCAGCCGCAGCGCCTCGGCCAGATTGGCGATCCTCTTCTCCCCCGCGTAGACGAGCGGCCGGATCTGCGTGACGCCCGAGCGGTCGAGATAGGTCACGGGGCGGAAGCAGCTCAGCCGCCCCTCGAAGAGCAGCGAGAGCATGAAGGTCTCCACCGCGTCGTCGAAGTGGTGGCCCAGCGCGAGCTTGGAGATCCCGCGCGCGCGGATCGCGTCGTTGAGCGCGCCGCGCCGCATCTTCGCGCACAGCGAGCAGGGGTTGTCCTCCCGCCGCACGTCGAAGACGATCTCCCTGATGTCGGTTTTAAGACAGGTATAGGGGATCTCCCGCTCCGCGCACAGCGCCCTCACCGGCGCGAAGTCCATGCCCTCGAAGCCGAGCTCGACCGTGATCGCCTCGAGCGTGAAGGGCAGGGGATAGAAGCTCCTGAGGTGATCCAGCGCCAGGAGCAGCACCAGACTGTCCTTGCCCCCCGAGACGCCGACGGCGACCGTATCGCCCGCCTCGATCATATGATAGTCGTCCACCGCGCGCCGCACGGTACCGGTGAATTCGTTGAGCAGCTTATCCATGGCGTTCTCCGTGAAAAAATAAAAAACCGTTTTCAGTATTTGAGAGATATCGCGAGCATTTACGAGATTTTGCGAGATTTCAAATTCAGAATTAAAAAACCTGTTGACAGGGCAAAAACCCTGTGATATAAAGAGAAAGCTCGCTTGTAGGACATTTTATCAAGCGCGCCTGAAAAAGTCAAAACAATTGATTCTATACGGAGGCTCAAACTATGTCTACTACCATGGTAACCAAGGAGTCCGTTACCCGCAAGTGGTACGTCCTTGACGCAGCCGGCAAGCCCATGGGCAAGACCGCTGCACTCGCCGCCGA
>CAMVJF010000108.1 GCA_947167725.1 uncultured Clostridia bacterium
GAGTCGAGACCTTACGGCGGCGGCAATGCGACCGGTGTGAAGATCGACCCCATCGGCTTCCTCGTGATCAAGGAGGGCGTCGTGCGCATGATCAATGTCGCGCCTCCCGCTTCGAACACCGTGGACCGCATCATCGACCTTGTCCCGCAGGTCATGGACCGCGTCGACGCGTTTATCGAAAAGCAGAAAAACTGATAATCCCCTGTCATCCGGCAGATAATAAGCACCGCTGAAAGGCGGTGCTTTTATCATGCGAAGATACAGAGAGAAAATAATACTTGCTGCGATCCTTGCCGGTATGGTATATAATATTATTTCAGACGAAAGCGTGTCCGCGGCCGGCCTCGAGGGCGGGATCGGCGCCGCATCTGCCGTTGTGATGTTTGAGGACGGGACCTGCGTTTTTGAGAAAGACGCGGACGAAAAGCGGCTTGTCGCGAGCACAAGCAAGCTGATGACCGCGCTCGTCGCGATCGAGCTCAGCGAGCCGGACGAGATCATCGAGGTCGCGCCGGAGTGCTGCGGGATCGAGGGCTCGTCGATGTACCTCGCTCCCGGCCAATGCCTGCGCGCGGACGAACTGCTCTCCGGGCTGCTGCTATGCTCGGGCAACGACGCGGCGGAGGCGCTTGCCGTCGGTCTCTGCGGAAGCGAAGAGGCTTTCGTCCGGAAGATGAACGAGAAGGCCTCGGAGCTCGGACTTGACAACAGCTCCTTTGCCAATCCCCACGGGCTCGACGACGAGCGGCACTACTCCACGGCCCGAGATCTTGCGCGGCTGATGCTCGAATGCATGCAAAGCGAGAGATTCGCGAAGCTCTGCTCCCAGCGCAGCTTCCGCGTGGATGACAAATATTATGTTAACCACAATAAGCTGCTCGACCGCTGTGAGGGCTGCCTCGGCGGCAAAACCGGCTATACCCGCGCCGCGGGACGATGCCTGGTGAGCTGCTGCGAGCGGGAGGGAACCCGCCTGGTCTGCGTCACGCTCGATGATCCCGACGACTGGAACGATCATGTCCGGCTTTACGACGCGGCTTTCGCGGAGTTCTCGAACCGTCTTGCCGTCAGCACGGACGAGCGCTATGAGATCCCCGTCTCCGGCGGCACAAAAGCCTCTGCCGTCGCCGCTCCGGAGCGGGAGCTGCGGCTGTTTCTGCCCCGGGAAGAGGAGATCGAATATGTACGCGAAATGCCGCGCTTTGTCTACGCCCCCCTGCGTGCGGGCCAGTACGCGGGGCGGATCGTGGTCCTGCGCGGCGGCGAGACTGTGGACGTGGTCCCCCTCGGCTTCACCGAGGAAATCCCCGTCCGCGGCGGAGAATAATACGATCGGGACTGGATATGGAAGAAAGACTGCAAAAAATCATTGCCTCCGCGGGCATGATGTCCCGCCGCGCGGCCGAGGAGCTGATCGCGGCCGGAAAGGTGCGCGTCAACGGCGTCACGGCCGTGCTGGGCGAGAAGGCGGACCCTGTGCGTGACCGGATCACGGTCGACGGAAAGAGTCTCGCCCCGCCCGAGGAAAAGGTTTACATAATGTTGAACAAGCCGCGCGGCTACGTCACGACGCTGCACGATGAGAAGGGCCGGCGCAGCGTCTCCGAGCTGGTAAGCTCTTTGGGACTGCGGCTCTATCCGGTCGGGCGTCTGGACATGGATTCCGAGGGTTTGTTGCTGATGACGAACGACGGAAGCTGGGCCAACCGCGTGATGCACCCGAGCGGAGAGGTCGAAAAGTGCTACCGCACGACCGTCACGGGCGGCGATATCGCCGCGGCGGCGGGAGAGCTGAAAAAGAGCATGCTGATCGACGGCTATCGGACCCGCGGCGCGCAGGTCGAGATCGAGCGGCTTGACGAGGGAGGCGGCGTCCTGCTCATCACGATCCGTGAGGGCCGGAACCGCCAGGTCCGCAAAATGTGCGAACAGGTCGGGCTGCGCGTGACGAGGCTGTGCCGCATCCGGGAGGGCAAGGTCAAACTCGGCGATCTGCGGAACGGGCAATGGCGCGCCCTCAGCCGCGCGGAGATTGAGAGTTTTCGATGAAAGAAACGAGAGTAGTACATAAGGATAAGCAACGATGAACGAAAGCTATGACCTTGTTGTGATCGGCGGCGGGCCGAGCGGCATGATGTGCGCGCTCCGGGCGGCCGAGGGCGGCGCACGCGTCGCGATCCTCGACGGAAACCGGCGTCTCGGCCGCAAGCTGCGCATCACCGGCAAGGGCCGCTGCAACCTGACCAACGACTGCGACGTGCGCGCGGTCATGCGGAACATCCCCGGCGACGGCCGCTTCCTTTACAGCGCGCTCAGCCGCTTTTCTCCCGCGGATACCATGGCCTTTTTCACTGCGCTGGGCGTGCCGCTGAAAACGGAGCGCGGCAATCGCGTCTTCCCCGTTTCCGATCGCGCGGACGACGTGGCCGACGCGCTTGAGCGGCGTCTCGCGGCGCTCGGCGTGCGCATCGTCCGCAGGCGTGCGGCACAGATCCTCTGCGAGAACGGCGCCGTGTACGGCGTCCGCTGCGAAGAGGGCGTTCTCCGCTGCCGCTTCGCCGCGCTCTGCACGGGGGGACGCTCTTATCCGCTGACCGGCTCGGACGGCGCGGGCTATGAACTCGCGGGCGTGCTGGGACATACGCTTGTTCCGACCAGGCCCTCGCTCGTCCCGCTGGAGAGCGACGACGAGTACTGCGCCGAAATGCAGGGTTTCACGCTGAAAAACGTGACGCTGCGCGCCTATGAGGACGACAGACTGATCTATACGGAGCTCGGCGAGCTGCTCTTCACGCACTTCGGCGTATCCGGCCCGCTGGTGCTCTCGGCGAGCGCGCACATGCGGAGGATGGGCGCGGCGCGCTACCGCCTTGAGATCGACCTCAAGCCGGGGCTCGACGAGAAAAAGCTCGACGAGCGGATCCTGCGCGATTTTGAGAAGTACGCGAACCGCGAATTCAAGAATGCGCTCGACGACCTGGCCGCGCGCTCGATGATCCCGGTCCTCGTGCGGCTCTCCGGTATTCCCGGGGACACAAAGGTGCACAGTATCACGCGCGAGCAGCGCAAAGGTCTGGGGGCCCTTTTCAAGGCCTTCCCGGTCTCTGTCTCCGGCTTCCGCCCGATCGACGAGGCCATCGTGACCGCCGGCGGCGTCTCGACAAGGGAGGTGGATCCCCGCACGATGGAGTCGAAGATCGTTTCCGGACTCTATCTTGCCGGAGAAGTTCTGGATCTCGACGCCTACACGGGCGGCTTCAACCTGCAGATCGCCTGGGCGACGGGGAATTCCGCGGGATGCGCGATCGCAGGGAAGATCAGCGAATAATGCAAACATGACATAAAGGAGTACGATTATGAACGGACATTTTGCCGTTGCCATCGACGGCCCCTCCGGGGCCGGGAAGAGCACCCTTGCGCGCCGCGCGGCAAAGGAATTCGGCTTTCTGTATGTAGATACCGGCGCGATCTACCGCACGGTCGGTCTCGCCGCACATCGCCGCGGCATCGACTGCCACGACGAAACGGCGGTAGCCGCGATCCTGCCGGAGCTTGCGATACGCATGGCTTACAACGAGGCGGGGGAGCAGTGCATGTTCCTTAACGGGGAGGACGTCTCGAAGGCGATCCGCGCGCCGGAGATCTCGATCTGCGCCTCGGACGTCTCGTCTCTTCCCGCCGTCCGCGCTTTTCTCCTCGAGATGCAGCGCAGGACCGCGCGCGAGGAGAGCGTCATCATGGACGGACGCGACATCGGCACGGTCGTGCTCCCGGACGCGGAGCTGAAGATCTACCTGACCGCCTCCGCCGAGGCCAGAGCCTAGCGCCGTCTCAAGGAACTCGAGGCAAAGGGCGTGGAGACGAGCTTTGAGGAGGTCCTGCGCGATATCGAATACCGCGACTATCAGGACACGCACCGCGAGATCGCGCCGCTCAGACAGGCCGAGGACGCCGTGCTGCTCGACACGAGCGAGATCGGGCTGGAGGAGAGCGTCGCGCTGCTGTGCGATACGATCCGAGGGAAGCTGCAGATCAGCGGATGATATCATGAAAGAGATCAGAGTTGCCAAAAGCGCGGGCTTCTGTTTCGGCGTGAGCCGCTCGGTCGATATGGCCGAGAAGCTGCTTGCCGAGCAGGGGAGCGCCTGCAGTCTCGGACCGATCATCCACAACGAGGATGTGGTCGCGGAGCTCTCCCGGCGCGGTCTGCGCGTGGTCGGGAGCATGGATGAGATCCGCCCCGGCGAGCATGTGATGATCCGCGCGCACGGCGTGTCTCCGGCGGTCTATCAGAGCCTCGAGCGGAAAGGCGCCGTCATCACAGACGCGACCTGTCCGAAGGTCAGAAACATCCACCGCATCGTGCGGGAGGCGGCGGAGGAAGGGCGCTTCGTCGTCGTGATCGGCATGCGGGAACACCCCGAGGTGGAGGCCATCTGCGGCTGGTGCGGCGAGCATGTCGTCTTGGAAAATCCTACCGAAACTGCCCTCTGGATGGAGGAAAATCCCACATTTTATGACAAATTGATCACAATTGTGGTCCAAACGACCCAGACAAGCGGTAATTTTACCGAATGTTGTGAGATCATAAAAAAAAGATGTACAAATGTAAAAATATCTGATACAATATGCTTTGCAACATCCACGCGGCAGGAGGAAGCAAGGGCCCTTTCCTCGGAATGTGACGCAATGGTGGTCATCGGCGGAAAGCACAGCGCGAACAGTCTGCACCTTGCCGAGATCTGCGCTTCCGTCTGTCCCAGAGTCCAGTTTATCGAGAGATGCGAGGAACTGGACCCGGACAAGCTCAGAGGACTCGACACGGTTGGGATCACAGCCGGTGCGTCCACCCCCGCATGGATAATTAAGGAGGTAGTTAACAAAATGAGTGACGAAATCAAAGTGGAAGAGTCCGCAGTGGAGAAGGAGCAGTCCTTCGACGAAATGCTGGAGGAGACTCTTAAGCCTATATATAACGGAGATAGAGTCAGCGGCGTTGTAGTAGCCATTACGGCGACCGAGGTCAGCATCGATCTCGGGACCAAGTATTCCGGTTTCATTCCCACGACCGAGTTCACCGACGACGGAAGCAAGCTGGAGGACGCCGTCAAGCTCGGCGACAAGATCGAAGCCATCGTCGTGCGCGTCAATGACGTCGAGGGTACCGCGCAGCTTTCCAAGAAGCGTCTTGACGCGGTCAAGATCTGGGATACCATCGACCAGGCCGTCGAGAGCGGCGACGTGATCGAGGGTGTTGTGAGTGAAACCAACAAGGGCGGCGTCGTCGTCAACTACAAGGGCGTTCGCGTGTTTGTTCCCGCCTCCCAGACCGATCTGCCCAGAGAGGCCGATCTTTCCGAGCTCGTCAAGAAGACCGTCCGCCTCAAGCTGACGGAGGTCAACAAGGCCCGCAAGCGCGTCGTCGGCTCTATCCGCCGCGTCGCCCAGGCCGAGCGCCGCGCCGCCACCGAAGCGATCTGGAACGAGATCGAGGTCGGCAAGAAGTATCACGGCGTTGTCAAGTCTCTGACCAGCTACGGCGCTTTCGTCGACATCGGCGGCATCGACGGCATGGTCCATGTCTCCGAGCTGAGCTGGAACCGCATCCGCCAGCCCTCCGAGGTCGTCTCCGTCGGCGATGAGATCGACGTGTACGTGATCTCCTTCGATAAGGAGAAGCGCAAGATCTCTCTTGGCTACAAGGATCCCGAGGCGAATCCGTGGAGCGTGTTCACCTCGCGTTACTCCGTGGGCGACGTTGCTACCGTCACCGTCGTCAAGCTGATGGAGTTCGGTGCTTTCGCGACTGTCGTTCCCGGTGTGGACGGCCTGATCCACATCTCCCAGATCGCCAACCGCCGCATCGACAAGCCGGGTGACGTCCTCACCGTCGGCGACGTCGTCGAGGCGAAGATCACTGCGATCGACGAGGAGAAGCATAAGGTCTCCCTGTCCATCCGCGCTCTGTCCGCTCCCGCTCCCGCCGCGGCGCCCGCCGTCGAGAAGGAGAAAGAGGAGTCCGGCGAGGACGAGATGGTCTACGACCTCTCCGCCGAGGGCGAAGCCACCGGCGAGGTCCCGGCCGAGGCCGACGAGGAGTAATCCTCTCCAAGTACATGAAAAAGCTCCCCGGCCCGGCCGGGGAGCTTTTATCTGCGCGGAGAGTTTATTTCACTTTCTCATTGAGCCAGTTGAGGATGTCGCGGTATACGTCGCCGCGGTTGATCTCGTTGAGCATCTCGTGCCTGCCGCCGGGGTAGAGGCGCATCA
>CAMVJF010000109.1 GCA_947167725.1 uncultured Clostridia bacterium
GAAGATGGACCAGGAGCAGCTGGCCGCCGTCATGGAGGGCGTGGCCGCCGGAGAGGTACAGGTGCTGGTCTGCACCACCATCATCGAGACGGGCATCGACATCCCCAACGTCAACACCCTCATCATCGAGGACGCCGACAAGCTCGGCCTCGCCCAGCTCCACCAGATCCGCGGCCGCGTCGGCCGCTCGACGCGGCGCGCCTCGGCCTATCTTACCTTCCGCCGGGACAAGGTGCTCACGGAGATCGCCGAAAAGCGCCTCAGCGCGATCCGCGACTTCGCGGCCTTCGGCTCCGGCATCCGGATCGCCATGCGCGACCTGGAGATCCGCGGCGTGGGCAACCTGCTGGGCGCGGAGCAGTCCGGCCACATGCTCGACGTGGGCTACGATATGTATATGAAGCTGCTCTCCGAGGCCGTGCTCGAGGCGCGGGGCCTCCCCGTGCCGCAGCGCGCGGAGTGCTCGGCCGACCTCGCCGTCGCGGCGAGCATCCCGGAGCGCTACGTGCCCTCGAGCGAGCAGCGCATGGACCTCTACCGCCGCATCGCCCTCATCCGCAGCGAGGAGGAGGCGGACGACCTCACCGACGAGCTGATCGACCGCTTCGGCGACCCGCCCGCGAGCGTCAACGCCCTTGTCCACATCGCGCTGCTGCGCGGCGAGGCGGGGAAGGCGGGCATCACCGACATTTCCCAGAAGCAGGGCGCGCTGCGCTTCACGCTCCGGGACTTCGACATGGAGAAGGTCTCCGCCCTGTACGCGCGGGAAAGCTACCGCGGCCGTCTCCGGGTCGAGGCGGGCTCAAAGCCCTGCCTGAGCCTGAAGATCCGCGCGAAGAGCCGCGTCCTCGACGAGGCCCGCGCCTTCGTCGCGGACTGGGCCGCCGAGGAAAAAGGTAAACAATCCGAAAACTGATCGCCGCGCCCCTTGCCCCCGCGGGGGAAAGGGAGTATCATGCAGGCGTAACGCCTTTTTGAGAAAGGAAACAAAGAAATGAAAAGATTCGTCATCATCCTGCTGGCTCTCTGTCTGATCCTGGGCTGCGTGCTCGGCCTCGCCGCAGCGAGGAAGGGCGCGGGGGGCTCCGGCGAGCCGGTCGCGCTCTACGACCCGGAGAACGTCGCGACGCCCGGCGACGCCGACGCTCCGGAGACGGAGCCGAAGCCCCTGCGCCGGATCGACTACGACGCCCTCAGCGCGCTCCACGGCGCGGACGAGGTCGTCGGCGAGGTCAACGGCCGCGACGTGACCTGGGGAGAGTACTTCTTCTGGCTCAAAAGCATGTGCGTCCAGCAGCAGGGCTACCTGCAGAGCCTCGCCGACTACGGCCAGTATTACGACTGGGACGACAAGGCGAGCAGCGAGAACGAGATGACGATCGCCGATATCACGGTCGAGCAGGCGAAGGAGTATCTGCGCCAGATCTCGAGCATCGAGAGCGTGGCCGAGGAGAAGGGCTTCACCCTCACGGAGGAGGACGAGGCGCGCATCGACGACATGCTCAAAGAGGAGATGGCCGCCGCCGGGATCGAGAGCGAGGAGGAGTTCAACGCCTACCTCGCGGAAAATCACTACACCCGCGAGCTCTACGACCGCATCAATCGCGCCAACCGGCTGATCAACAAGGGCCTCGAGGAGCTCTTCGGCGAGAACGGAGAGAAGGTCAGCGAGGAGGAGGCGATCGCCTATCTGGAGGACCACGAGTATCTCTGTGCCTCGCACATCCTCTTTATGACCTCCGACCTCCTCACGGGCGAGGAGCCGGACGAGGAGGCCATCGCGGCGAAGCGCGCACAGGCCGAGGCCGTCTCCGCCGAGCTGCGCGCGATCGAGGATCACGACGAGCTCGTCCGCCGCTTCGGCGAGCTCAAGCGGGAGTACTGCGACGACGAGTACGGCGTGCAGTTCTTCCCCGACGGCTACCTCTACACGCCCGGCGACATGCTCGACGAGGTCGAGGACGCCGTCGACGAGCTGGAGGAGTACGAGGTTTCCGCGCCGATCCTCTCCCAGATCGGGTATCACGTCATCCTGCGTCTGCCGCTCAGCGCGGACATGACCATGGACTATTCGGAGGACGGCACGCCCAAGACCGCGCGCGCCGTCTGCGGCGAGGCTCTCTACGGCGCGCTCATGCGCGAGCGCCTTGCGCAGACCGAGCTCACGCTGCGCGACGACGTCGCCGCGCTCGACCTGACGCAGTTCCTCGTCGCCGCCGAGTGATCGGCAGACAGAAAGATAAGACGAAGGCCCTCCCCGCCGGGGGAGGGCCTTTTGCGCGCTTACAGGCGCCCCCTCGCCCTGCCCAGGGCGAAAAGCGCCGGAAAAAAGACAAAGGACAGAAAGAGGTTCGCCGCCGGGACGATCTTCTGCGAAAGCAGCGCGAAACGCTGCGCGTCCGGCGCGGCGAACAGCGCGAAGGCCGCGGCGGACGCGGCGCAGAGCGGGAGGGCGAGCCGCGCCTTTCCCAGCGGCGGGACGCGCCGTCCGAGCGAGAGCGCGAGACAGCGCCGCGCGCCGCGCAGGAACAGCGAGACGATCAGAAAATCCGGAAAGACCCACAGCGCGACGATCAGCGCCTCGACGCGCTCGACGCTGCGGAAAAAGACGAGGTTGCGCACCAGCGAGAAGAAGGGCCAGCTCAGTTCCGCGGTCAGCTCCGCGCCGAAGCTGCCGACCACGCCGACGCTGATGAGCGCGAGCGCGGCGCAGCTCAGCGCAAGCGGCGCGAGCAGCCGCGAAAAGGAGCTTTCGCCCTTCGGCAGCTCCGGCAGCAGGAGCGCCGCCGCGCCGATCGCCCACGCAAGCACGTCCAGCGCGCCGAGCGAGCCGCGCAGCACGCCGCCGAGCGAGCCCCGTGCGAGCGGCAGCAGATTTTCCTTCCGCACCGCCGTCAGCGCCGCGCCGAGCACCAGCGCGAGCACCGCGGCCACGACCGGGTAGAACAGCCTTGCGCTGCGCGCCGCGTCCCTCAGCGGGGCGAAGGAGGCCGCGAGCGCCGCCGCTGCCATCGTCAGGACGAAAAAGGCCGCCGGCGTCCCGGGATAGACCGCGACGATCATCCGATCCGCCCCGGCGCGCAGGACAAAGCCCGCGTAGCAGACGAGCCAGAGCCCCAGCGCCAGCAGCGCGGCCCTGCCGGGCCGCCCGGGCGCGGCGCGCAGCAGCAACTCCGCGATCCCCTCGCCCTCGCGCCGCCGCGCGGCGGCGCGGCAGCAGAAGAAGAGAAAGAGCGCCGCGGGAAGAAAAGCCAGCAGCGCCGAGAGCCAGGCGCCCTTGCCCGCGCTCCGGGCCGCGGCGGCGGGAAAGAGCCGCAGCGCCGGAGAGAGCAGCAGCACGAAGGCCGTCGGGCCGAGCTGGTGATGATGGATGTCCGCTTTCATCTTATCCGTCCCTCACATCGTTGGAATGACTGATCGAGACGCTCGCCGTGAGCCGCAGCGCGAGCGTGCCGGGCGACGAGGCGAGCTCCTCCGCCCTCTCGCGCTCCGCCGCGGAGCAGGCGAGCGAAAGCCGCTCGCCGAGCGAGAGGAAATCCGCATTGAGCGAACGCTCCAGCGCGACGACGCGCCCCGCCAGACGCAGCACCTCGCGCTCCGCCGCCGCGGCGAGCGCGTCGGCATATTCCGCATCCGAGAGCGCGGCGCGCCCGTCGACCTCTCCGACCGCGGCCTCGAGCGCGATCGCGAGCTCCAGTCCGACGAGTTTCCGCTCATCGTCGCGCAGAGCCCGCGCGGCCGTCCGGCCCGGAGAAGTCCGCAGCGTCACGAGCTTCCCCTCTCCGTCGCGGACCTGAAGCGTATGCGCCCCAAGCGTTCCCGTCAAAAAGTCCAGCCCCGCCAGATCCTCCTCTTCGATGAACGCGGCGAGTTTTCCGTCCACGATCACCCCGCACCCGTCCAAAACCAGCGTTTTCATTTCCTCACCCCGCTCAGACGACCCAACGCAGCGGATCGCCACCGCAAGCGCACAGCCCCCGCTCTCCAGAGCCCCGGCGATGCGCGAGGCGCCCGGCGGCGCGCTGCCCATCCGTTTCGGCGCGGAGGCGGCGAGCATTTCCAGGATCTCCACGGCGCCGCTGCGGCTGTCCCCTGCTTTCATAAGCGCGTCCTCGGCGCTGCCGCCGCGCACGATATAGAGCGGCACGTCCATGCGCAGCTCGCGCGAGCGGCAGATATAGCGCAGCAGCTCGTTGACGCCGTCTCGCGCGCTCTCCTCGCCGATCAGGACATGGCCTGTATGCGCGCAGAACAGTTCCTCGTCCGCGGCACGCGCGGAGATGCCGTCCGCGGCGTCTAAAATCGTAAGCCCTTTTCCGCTGAGACGGATCGGGCCTTCGCCGCGGGCGCTGTCGGCGGCCGAAACCATGGAGAGCGTCAGCGCATCGTCCTGCCGGTCAAAGCCCAGCGCTTGCACGACGAGCAGGCGCTCGACGCCGTGCAGCCGCTCGGGATAGAGCGCGCAGCCGCCGAGCGCGAGTTGCGCGAGTACGAGCAGCAGCGCACAGAGCCGCCGTCTCATGGCAGCCCCCTCTCCGGCGAGGGTTTCGCTTCGCGGCGGAGCGGCCGGGGCAGTAGACGCCGTAGCAGATCGCCGCCCTCGCTCAAAGGGGCGGTATAGTTCCGCCCGAAGCTCTCGATCGAGGAAAGGTGCGCGGCGATGAGACAGCTCACGAGCGCCACGCCGTACAGCCCCGCACCGATCGCCGCGAGCAGCAACAGTGCGCGGCACAGACGGATTGCCGAGCCCATGTCCTGGCTCGGCATCGTATAACAGGCAATACCCGAAACGGCGACAACGATAATCGCGATCGGCGAAACGACCCGCGCCTCGACGGCAGACTGCCCGACGATCAGCGCTCCGATGATCGAGACCGTGTCGCCCACGGGATTCGGCAGGCGCAGACCGGCCTCCTGCAGCAGCGCGAAGGCCACGAGCATGCCGAGCAACTCCGCGGAGGTGGAGAAGGGCACGTCTTTCTTTGCCTCGATGATCGAAAGAAGCAGCCGCGTTGGGATCATCTCCTGGTGGAAGGATGCCACGGCGGCATAGAGCGCGGGCAGATACATCCCGAGCAGCAGCGCGAGATAGCGCAGCGCCGTGAGCACATGCGAGACGAGCTGGTTCATGCAGCGGTCGCCCGTGACCTTCATGAATTCGGCGAAGCTGACCGGGAGGGCCAGCGCGATCGGGATGCCGTCGATCAGCAGCCCCACTCGCCCGTCGAGCAGATAGTCTGCGAGACGATCCGGCCGCTCGGTGTGCAGGAGCTGGGGGAAGGGCGAGCGAGGCTTGTCCGAGAGCAGTTCCTCGAGCGCGCCGAGAGAAACGACGCCGTCGATTTCGATCTCCGCCAGCCGCCTGGCAAGATCGCGCACGATCCCGCTGTCGGCGACGCCCTCGAGATAGAACACGCCGACGCGCGTGTGCGACGTTCGGCCCAGCGTGCATTCCGCGAGCTTCAGCCGCGGTGTGGCGGCGTGACGCCGTACGAGAGCGGTGTTTGCACGCAAGGATTCGACGAAGCTGTCCTTGCTGCCCTTGAGCGACTTTTCAAGCGTCGGTTCGCCGACGGCGCGAACAGAGGTGCTTTTCAGATCAAAGCTCAGCGCTCGGCCCAACTCGTCGGAGACGAGTACGATCGAGCCGTGCGTGATCGCCTCACACAGTTCGTCGAGCGAGTCAAGCTCGGAGACCGAAGGGGCGGAGACGCCGCCGGCGACCAACAGCGAGAAGAGCGAGGCGGCATCCCCGGCCCGGGCGGCGCGCAACGGATCTGTCAGCGGACGCAGCACTCCCTCCGCCGCCTCTTCGGCATGGATCATTCCGTCAAGCCAGCAGGCAAGGAGCGCGACGGAGCCCCCGGCGCCGACGCGCAGAGTCCGCGTTTGAAAATCTGCACAGCGCCGAAAGGCGGCCATGAGCGCCGCAGCGCTGACGGGCGCGGCGCCCGCCCGCCCACTCACGGATTGAGGGGCTTTTGTTTTGAGCGATTGTTCATACATGTGGTATAGCATTCCCGCGATCGGCCGCAATATTTAGAGCCTTGAAATTTCTTCTGTTTTTGTCGGAAAAAATAGTTGACAAAGCGGGGCTTCGGTGTTATATTAACCGAGCGCCTGCAGAAAGGCGAACATGAAAGCGGCTCTGCTGCAAGGATTTTTGCGAGAAATCGAAAAATAATTGTTGACAAGCGCTTTCCTCTGTGGTATATTAACAAAGCTGCCCCCTTGAAGGGGAGCGCGGCGGATGCA
>CAMVJF010000110.1 GCA_947167725.1 uncultured Clostridia bacterium
GATCCACGAAGAAATTACACTCGCAGGAAAGCCCGTCACACTGGGCTACTGCTACACCACACCCGCCGCGGAGCTCATGCTCGCCGCCGCGGAGGAGGTCGAGCGCAGCGGCTCGATCAAGGCGCTCGTGGTCTGCAACCCGGGCGCGAACCTCGGCGCCGGCGCGAACCTCTTCGAGGTCGCGGCCGCGATCGAGGGCGGTCGGTTCGATCTGCTCGACAAGAGCGTCGAGACCTTCCAGCGGGCGAACCTGCGCCTGAAATACCTCAAAAAACCCGTCGTCGTCGCGGCGAGGGGACAGGCTCTCGGCGGCAGCGCGGAGCTGATGCTCCATGCGGGCTGCGTCGTGGCGCACCAGGAGCTCTACGCCGGACTCGTCGAAATGGGCGTCGGCCTTGTGCCATCGGGCGGCGGCTGCGCCGAGCTGCTGTGGCGCGCGACGCAGGGCCTGCAGTACGGGCAGATGGCGCGCATCCTCGCGGAGATCGACGCGCTGGTCCTGCCGATCGCGCAGGCCAAGTATTCCATGAGCGCAGAGGAGGCGCAGAAGGCGCTGTACCTCCGCCGGGGCGACCTCATCATCGCCAAGGCCGATTCCCTGCTCGAGCAGGCCAAGGCCACGGCGCTCCGCCTCGCGGACGCCTGCTGGCGCGCTCCGGTCAAGACCACGGTCACGGCCGCGGGCGAGAGCGGCTACACGCACCTGATGGCGACGGTGAACGTCATGCTTTCGGGCCGGATGATGACGCCCTACGACGCCGTCATCGTCGAGAAGCTCGCGCGCATCTTCTCCGGCGGCGACGCGCTCGCCGGAGAGCAGATCTGCGAGGAGGACGTGCTCTTCGAGGAGCGCAAAGCCTTCATGGAGCTGTGCCGCAACGAAAAGACGCTCGAGCGCATCAAGGGTATGCTCACGACGGGCAAGCCCGTGCGCAACTGAGGAGGGCTGAATATGGAAAGAAAGAACGCCGTGATCGTCGCCTACGGCCGCAGCGCGATCGCCAAGGCAATCAAGGGCAGCCTGCGCTACACCGGCTGCGTGGACTACGGCTCCCAGGTGCTCAAGGGCATCCTGGCGAAAAACCCCGGCTTTGACCCCGCGCTGGCGGAGGATCTGATCTGCGGCTGCGCGATCCCGGAGGCCGAGCAGGGTCTGAACATCGGCCGTCTTCTCGCGGACAGCTCCGGTTTCCCGCTCACGACAGCGGGCCAGACGGTCAACCGTTTCTGCTCTTCGGGGCTCCAGTCGATCGCCTCCGCCGCGAACGCCATCATGGCGGGGCAGGCGCAGTGCATCGTCGCGGGCGGTCTCGAGAACATGAGCAAGGTACAGATGCACCGGGTCGCGATCATCCCCGACAGCGCCAGCTTCGCCTCTTATCCGGACAACTTCGACACCATGGGCATCACGGCCGAGAACGTGGCGGCGAAATGCGGCATCTCCCGCGAGCGGCAGGACGCCTTTGCCTGTGAGAGCCACCGCAAGGCGGCCGAGGCCATCCGCGCGGGCAGATTCGTCGACGAGATCATCCCCGTGCAGGCCAAGCGCCCGATCAAAAAGGCGGACGGCACGCCCGGCTGGGAACACTTCACCTTTGACACGGACGAGTGCGTCCGCCCGGAAACGACGCTCGAAGGCCTTGCGAAGCTCAAGCCGCTCTTCCGCATGGGCGGCAGCGTCACGGCGGGCAACTCCTCCCAGATGAACGACGCCGCGGCCTTCGTGGTGCTGATGGAGGAGGAGTTCGCCCGCGCACAGGGGCTCCGCCCCATCGCCCGTTTCCTCAGCTTCGCCGTGCGCGGCGTACACCCCGCCTATATGGGCCTCGGCCCGATCGAGGCGATCCCGCGCGCGCTGCAGATCGCGGATATGAGCCTCGAGGACATTGAGCTTATCGAACTCAACGAGGCCTTTGCCTCCCAGTCGCTCGCCTGCATCGACGCGCTCGGGCTCAACGAGGAGATCGTCAACGTCAACGGCGGCGGCATTGCCTTCGGTCATCCGCTCGGCTGCACCGGCGCCTACCTCACGATCAAGCTGATCGGCGAACTGCGCCGCCGCGGCCAAGAGCGCGGTTTGGTATCCATGTGCATCGGCGGCGGCATGGGCGCGGCCGGTATCTTTGAAATGGTCGAATGACCCGACAGGAGGAGTCAAGATGAAAACAAGGATCACGGAACTATTCGGCATTGAGCATCCCATCATCTGCGGCGGCATGCTCTGGGTCACGGACGCGAAGCTCTGCGCCGCCATCTCCGAGGCCGGCGGCCTCGGCTGCATCACGGCGGACCAGTACACCAGCGGCGACGCGCTGCGCGAGGCGATTCGCGAGGTCAAGGCTCTGACGGACAAGCCCTTCGGTGTGAACATCACGCTGATGAAGAGCTTCCGCATCACCGAGGAGACCTTCATGGACTTCTTCCGGGTCTGCGCGGAGGAGAAGGTCGCCAACATCGAGGTCTCCGGCCTCTTCGCCACGGACTTCATCCCGATGCTCCACGCCGCGGGCGTGAAGATCACCCACAAGGTCGGCGCGGTGCGCCACGCGATGAAGATCGAGCGTCTGGGCTACGACGCGGTCATCGTCGCGGGCGTGGAGGAGGGCGGCCATCCGCTGTCCGACAACGTCGCGACCTCCGTCCTGCTGCCCAAGGTAGCCGAGAGCGTGAAGATCCCCATCCTCGCGACCGGCGGCATGGTCGACGGCAAATCCATGGCCGCGGCGCTGTGTCTCGGCGCGGACGGCATTATGATGGCGACACGCTTCCTCGCCTCGGAGGAATGCTGGGTGCACGACAACATCAAGAACTGGATCGTCCAGCTCAACGAGACGGACACCGATCTGTTCTGCCACACGACGCTGCAGGCGCGCGGCGTGAAGAACAGCGTGCTGAAGAAGGTCAACGAGCTCGAGAAGAACGGCGCCGAGCCGTCAGAGATCGTGCGCGCCGTCTCCGGCAAGAAGCTGCTGCAGGCCCTGCGCGAGGGCGACACGGAGGGCGCCGCCTTCCTCTTCGGCCAGAGCATCGGCCGCATCCACGAGATCAAGTCCTGCAAGGCGATCATCGACGAGACGATGGCCGTCGCCGAGGAGACACTGCGCGCGAAGGCCGCGCTGTTCTGAGGAGGGCGAGATGGACGAGAAAGAACGCACGCCCCTTTACCGCGTGGAGGACGGCGTCGCCATCCTGACGCTCAACCGTCCCGAGACGCTCAACTCCTTCACCACCGACTTCGTCCACGAGATCAATGACGCGATCCGCCGTGCCGAGGAGGACGAGGCGGTGCGCGTCCTCCTTCTGACGGGCGAGGGCAGGGGCTTCACCTCCGGCGGCAATCTCTCGGAGCTGGCCGCGATGAACCTCGACCGCAAGCGCGCGATCTACGACGTGGACTCCACGGCCGATATGGTGCGCCTGCTCTATAACGTGAAAAAGCCTGTGATCGCCGCGATCAACGGCCCGGCCTTCGGCGCGGGCATCGCGCTGGCGATGGCCTGCGATATCCTCCTGGCCTCCGAGCGGGCGCAGTTCGGCTTCTCCTTCACGGCGCTCGGCTTCTGCCCGGACAGCGGCACGAGCTGGTTCCTCACGCGGCGCGTCGGCTACTACAAGGCCTGCGAGATCCTCTTCTCGGCCAAGACCCTCGGCGCGGAGGAGCTGCACGCGCTCGGCCTCGTCAACGCGGTCGTGCCCCACGAGGAGCTGATGGCGACGGCGAGGAAGACGGCCGGCCGGATCGCAAAGGGCCCGGCGCTCGCGCTGATGCTGCAAAAACGCGTCCTGCGCAACGCGGTTACGACGAGCTTCGAGCAGAATCGCGACTACGAGGCGATCAGCCAGATCTTTGCCTCCCAGACGGACGACTGCCGCGAAGGCCTGAGCGCCGCGCTCGAGCGCCGCAGACCGGAATTCAGAGGGAAATGACGCAGACGGCCCGGGACCGGCAAGGCCCCGGGCTTCGGAGGAAACGAGCTTGAACTGGAAAGAAGATTACGAGGCAAAATTCAAAAGCGCGGAAGAGGCCGTGTCGATCGTAAGGAACGGGGACCATGTGGCCTACGGGGAATTCGCCATGGCTTCGCAATATCTGGACGCGGCTTTCGCCGTGCGCGTCCCGTTCCTGCATGACGTCATTCTGCGCTCCACCACCTGCCCCTTCCCGCCCAAGGCGGTGCTGGCCGACCCGGGGATGGAGCACCTGATGTATAACGACTGGCATTTCTCCCCGGCGAGCCGGAAGCTCAGCGATCACGGGCTGTGCCGTTATATCCCGATGAACTATCATCAGGGGCCGCAGACCATTCGCGGCGGCCTGATCCATCCGATCGACGTGCTGATGATCATGGTGTCTCCGCCGGACGCGGAGGGATATGTCAGCCTGGGGACCTCCTCGTCTATCGTACCGACCTATCTGGAAAAGGCGGGCTATGTGATCGCGGAAGTCAACAGCAGCGTCCCGCGGACCTTCTGCGATGAAAAAAGCAGGGTCCACGTCTCGCGGATCGACTGCTTCGTGCAGGGGCCGAACCGCCCGCTGATCGAAGTGCCCACCCCGCCGCCGACGCCGGTGGACGAGAAGATCTCGGAGCTGGTCGTGAGTCTGATCGGCAACGGCGCCTGCATCCAGCTCGGCATCGGCGCGATGCCGAACGCGGTGGGCGAGCTGATCGCGCGCTCCGGCCTGCGGGATCTCGGCGTGCACACGGAGATGCTCTGCGACGCCTACGTCGCGATGGCCGAGGGCGGCTGCATCAGCGGGAGGTACAAGACCACCGACCGCGGCAGGATCGTCTACACCTTCGCCATGGGCACGAAGAAGCTCTACGACTTCCTCGACGGCAACCCCGACTGTCTGCTCGCGCCCGTGGACTATACCAACGACCCCTATATCATCGCGCAAAACGACAACATGATCTGCCTGAACAACGCCATCGAGGTCGACCTCTACGGCCAGGTCGCGTCCGAGACCTCCGGCCCGCGCCAGATCTCCGGCACCGGCGGCCAGCTCGATTTCATCACGGCCGCGGCGCATTCGAAGGGCGGCAAGGGCCTGATCTGTCTTTCCTCGACCTATACCGAGCGCGACGGGACCGTCCGGTCGCACCTGGGGCCCTGCCAGATCGTGACGGTCCCGCGCAGCTACAACCAGTTCGTGATCACGGAATACGGCATCGCGGACCTGCGCGCCAAAACGACCTGGGAGCGCGCGGAGGCGCTGATCTCCGTCGCGCATCCGGACTTTCGCGAGAGCCTGATCCATGAGGCGGAGGCACAGGGCCTGCGCATCCGCCATATCAAGGAGTGAGGAGAAGAGAATGGAAAGAAAGCTGAACACCCGCATCACGGAAATGCTCGGCATCGAGCGTCCGATCCTCTCCGGCGCGATGCAGTGGCTGGCCAAGGCCGAACTCGTCGCCGCGGTCTCGAACGCGGGCGGCCTGGGTGTCATGTCCTCCGCCACCTTCCCGAGCGCCGAGGAGCTGCGCGCCGAGATCCGAAAATGCCGCAGCCTGACAGACAAGCCCTTTGCGGTCAATCTCACGCTGATGCCCTCGCTGGCCCCGCCGGACTACCCGGCCTATATCAAGGTCTGCATCGAGGAGGGCGTCCGCATCATGGAGACCTCCGGCCGCGCGCCCGAGCCCTTCATGCCGTATTTCAAAGCCGCAGGCATGACGGTCATCCACAAATGCACGATCGTCAAGCACGCGCTCAAGGCGCAGGCCATCGGCTGCGACGCGGTTATCATGGACGGCACGGAGGCCGCGGGACACGTCGGCGAGAACGACATCGGCTCCATGGTGCTCTGGCCGGCGGCGGTCGACGCACTGGATATCCCGGTCATCGCCTGCGGCGGCGTCGGCGACGGCCGCGGCCTTGCGGCGGCGCTGATGCTCGGCTGCGAGGGCGCCACGGTCGGCACCCGCTTCTTCCTCTCGGAGGAGGCGCCCGCGCTCCGCGCGGGGAAGGAGGCCGTGGCAAAGCACGCCGACGAGATGAGCACGACGCTTGTCCTGCGCCGCTTTACGAACACCACGCGCGTGCTGAACAACGGTCTCGCCGTCAAGGTCGCGGAGCTCGAACGCGCGGGCGCGCCCTTTGAGCAGATCGCGCCGCT
>CAMVJF010000111.1 GCA_947167725.1 uncultured Clostridia bacterium
CAACGGCAGTTATATCTGTGACGAGTGCGTGCGCATGTGCGCGAGCATCATCGGAGAGGCGCCTGCCGAATCGGTGCCGGAGGGCTATGACGGCCTGCCGCTGACTCTCGACAAGCTGCCCAAGCCCGAGCAGATCCGCCGCCGTCTGGACGAGTATGTGATCGGCCAGGAACGGGCGAAAATTACGCTTGCCGTCGCGGTCTACAACCACTACAAGCGTATTCTCCACGCGGCAAACGAGGAGGTCGAGCTGCAGAAGAGCAACATCCTGCTTGTCGGCCCGACCGGCAGCGGCAAGACGCTTTTTGCCCAGACCATGGCGAAAATGCTCGACGTGCCCTTCGCCATCGCCGACGCGACCACGCTCACCGAGGCCGGCTATGTCGGCGAGGACGTGGAGAACGTCATCCTGAAGCTGCTGCAGGCCGCGGACTTCGACGTGGAGAGGGCGCAGCGCGGCATCGTCTACATCGACGAGATCGACAAGATCGCGCGCCGCAGCGAGAATCCCTCCATCACGCGCGACGTCTCCGGCGAGGGCGTGCAGCAGGCGCTGCTGAAGCTCCTCGAGGGCACGATTGCAAACGTCCCGCCCAACGGCGGACGCAAGCATCCCCAGCAGGAGTTCATCCACGTGGATACCACGAATATCCTCTTTATCTGCGGCGGCGCCTTCGACGGGCTCGACAAGATCATCGAGAAGCGCATGGACAAAAAGACCATGGGCTTCGGCGCCGAGATCACGAGCAAAAGCGAGCGCGACGTGGGCGATATCCTGCGCAACGTCCAGCAGCACGATCTGCTGAAGTTCGGCATCATTCCCGAACTGGTGGGCCGTCTGCCGGTCGTGGCGACGCTCGATTCCCTCACGCGCGACGACCTCGTGCGCATCCTCACCGAGCCGAAGAACGCCATGGTCAAGCAGTACAAGGCGCTTCTTGGTTACGACAAGGTCGAGCTCGTCTTCGAGCCCGAGGCGCTGGAGGCCGTGGCCGACAAGGCCATCGAGCGCAAGATCGGCGCGCGCGGCCTGCGCAGCGTCATGGAGGGCATCATGACCGACATCATGTATAAAGTCCCCTCCGATCCCAGCGCGTCGAGGGTCATCGTGACGCGCGCGTGCGTGACGGACGGCGTGAGCCCCACCGTCGAGCACAGAGAATAAGAAAAAACGCGTTTCCATCTCCTCGAAAGGAGGAAGAACCATGAGTGATAACAACCAGAGCCAGAGTGTCCGGATGCCGCTTCTGCCGCTGCGGGGACTGAACGTTTTTCCGGGCATGCTGCTGACCTTCGATGTCGAACGCAGCGCTTCCGTCGCGGCGCTCAACGCCGCCGTGAAGAAAAACGGTCTGCTCTTTCTCTCAGCGCAGAAGGACATCATGGCCGACGCGCCGGCGGAGGACGATATTTATCGCATCGGCACGGTCTGCCGTGTCCGCCAGCAGCTCCGCCAGCCGCGCGCCAACGTCTGCCGTGTGATGGTCGAGGGGCTTTACCGCGCCGAGGCGCTCGAGATGAACACCGAGGGCCGCTTTGCCGAGGCCGTCGTACGCGAGCTGCCCGACCGCAGCGAGCGCGTCCGCGCCGAACGCAAGGAGGCGCTGGTGCGCAACTGCCTGACGCTTTTCAAGGATTATCTCCAGCTCAACCCGGACATGATGAACGAGCAGCTGCTCAACGTCATCTCCAACCCGGACCTCGGCTTCGTCATCAGCTATATCGCGCAGAATGTGCGCTTTTCCGTGGAAAACAAGCAGGCTCTTCTCGAGGAGCTGTATCCGAGCCGCCGCCTTGCGCTGCTCGGCAGGCTGCTCTCCCGCGAGATCGACATCCTCAACATCGAGAAGGAGCTGCATGATGCGACGCAGGAGCAGGTCAACCGCGGCCAGCGCGAGTATTATCTGCGCGAGGAGCTCAAGCTCATCCAGGCCGAGCTCGGCGTCGACGGCGATGCGGACGAGTTCGATACATACCGTGAAAAGATCCACGCACTGAAGGCCTCCGACGAGGTCCGCGAGAAGCTGCTCAAGGAGCTTTCCAAGCTGCAGAAGCAGCCCTTCGGTTCGGCTGAGGCGGCAGTCATCCGCGGCTATCTTGACACCTGTCTCGAGATCCCCTGGGGCGTGCGCACCAGGGAGACCGTCGATATCGCCCGGGCGCGCAAGGTCCTTGACGCGGACCATTACGGCCTTGAAAAGGTCAAGGAGCGCATTCTGGAGTATCTCGCCGTGCGCCAGCTCTCGCCCGAGCTCAAGGGCGGGCTGATCTGTCTTGTCGGCCCTCCGGGTACGGGCAAGACGAGCGTCGCGCTCTCGATCGCGCGCGCGACCAACCGCAAATGCGTTCGTATCTCCCTCGGCGGCGTGCACGATGAGGCGGAGATCCGCGGCCACCGCAAGACCTATATCGGCGCGATGCCGGGCCGCATCATCGGCGGCGTGATCCAGGCCAGGAGCTGCAACCCGCTGATGGTGCTCGACGAGATCGACAAGCTCGGCGCGGACTATCGCGGAGACCCCTCCGCGGCGCTGCTCGAGGCGCTTGACGGCGAACAGAACAGCAGCTTCCGCGACAACTTCCTGGAGCTGCCTTTCGACCTGTCCGGCGTGTTCTTCATCACCACCGCGAACACGACCGATACCATCCCGCGCGCCCTGCTCGACCGCATGGAGGTCATCGAGCTTACAAGCTACACCGATGAAGAAAAGCTTCAGATCGCCAGGCGGCACCTTGTCCCCAAGCAGCGGAAAAAGCACGGCCTGAAGGCTTCGCAGCTGCGCATCGACGACGGCGCGATCCGGGCGATCATCCGTCTCTACACCCGCGAATCCGGCGTGCGCGTCCTCGAGCGTGAGATCGCGAAGATCTGCCGCCGCGCGGCCTTTGAGATCGCGGAGAGCGGCGTGAAGAGCATTTCCGTCCGCATGGAAAAGCTCGAAGAGCTCCTCGGCACGCGCAGGTATCCCGAGGAGGAGAAGCGCGAGCGCGACGAGGTCGGGCTTGTGCGCGGCCTCGCCTATACCTCCGTCGGCGGCGAGGTTCTGGATGTGGAGTGTGCCGTGCTCGAAGGCACGGGCAAGATCGAGCTGACCGGCAATCTCGGCGACGTGATGAAGGAGTCGGCCCGCGCGGCCGTCACCTGCCTGCGCAGCCGTGCCGACGCGCTGGGCATCGACCCCGATTTTTACAGGAACCGGGACATCCACGTTCATTTTCCCGAGGGAGCCGTCCCCAAGGACGGGCCTTCGGCGGGCGTGACCGTGGTCACGGCGCTGGCCTCCGCGCTGACAGGACGCGCGGTACGCCGCGATCTTGCCATGACGGGCGAGATCACACTGCGCGGCCGCGTGCTGCCGATCGGCGGCTTGAAGGAAAAAACGATGGCCGCGCTGCGCGCGGGCGTGAGTACGGTGATCCTTCCGAAGGAGAACGAACGCGCCCCCGCCGAGATCGACCAGAGCGTTCGCGCGCAGCTGCGTTTCATCCCGGCCGAGAGCATTGACGTCGTGCTGCAGACGGCGCTCGTCCCCGTCGAGGAGGCGGAGCCGCTCGCCGTGCCGCCCCTCGCGCGCAAGGAGCTTTGCTCCGCGGTCAGACAGTAGGTGCGCCATGGCAAGACCGAATCTCAACCGCGTCGAGTTCGTGAAATCCGCTGCCTCGAGCGCGCAGTTCGTCCAAAGCCCCATGCCCCGCATCGCCTTTGCCGGCAAGTCGAACGTCGGCAAGTCCTCGGTCATCAACCGGCTGCTGAATCGCAGGAACTTCGCCCGCGTGGGTGCGGAGCCGGGAAAGACCGTGCACGTCAACTACTTTCTGATCGACGAGCGGGCCTATTTCATCGACCTGCCCGGCTACGGCTTCGCCAAGGTCTCCCGCGCGGAAAAGGAGCGATGGGCCAGACTGATGGAATGTTTTTTTGCCGGAAAGGACCTCTATGACCTCGGAGTGATGATCGTCGACGCGCGGCACAAGCCGACGGCCGACGACGTTACCATGGCGGAGTATTTTAAGAGCAGCGGCGCGGCTTTCCTCGTCGTGGCCAACAAGATCGACAAGCTCAAAAAGAGCGAGATCGAGCCGAACCTCCGCCTGATCCGCGAGACGCTCGCACTCGGAGAGGATACGAAGCTGATCCCGTTCTCCGCCGAAAACGGGCAGGGGCGGGACGAACTGCTGCAGGCGATCTTTCCCGACTGATATCCGGCTGGGAAAGGCGTGCGCAGAACAGGAAACGAGAGGCTGCAGGCGGCTCTTTCCGCCCATACCGCACCGAAGGATCCGGAAATACGTTAAGTATTTCCAGATCCTTTCGTGCTCTCCGGACGGAAAAACGCCCGCGCGAACCCCCATTTTCCGCTTTCCGCTCCGGATCCTGTTCGCCCGATCCTCCGGCACGTTATTTTTCTCTTGGATTTGCTGTTGTAATTTTGTATTGTATTTGGTAAAATGAATCAGTAATGTGAGGAGGTGTGCGCCATCAGCGTTTGGCAGGAGATATGGCAGGGATTTGATTTCTCCACGGTCCTGGGTGTGCTGCTGAGCGTGATCCCCTCACTCCTTTGCATTACGCTCCACGAACTCAGCCACGGTCTTACGGCCCGCGCCCTTGGCGACGACACGGCCGAAAAGGCCGGCAGGCTGACGCTCAATCCCCTCCGGCACCTTGACCTCATGGGTCTTGTGATGATGGTGGTCGCGCATGTCGGCTGGGCCAAGCCCGTGCCGGTCAACATGATGAACTTCCGCAATCCCAAGCGCGGCATGGCCGTGACGGCGCTCGCCGGCCCCGTGAGCAACATGCTCATCACCTGTGTTTTCTTCTTCCTCTACGGCTTCCTGCTGATCCCGCTGACGGGGAAGGGAAGTGCCGCGGGAGGGTACGCCGCGCAGATGATCCAGCTCACCGCGATCATCTCGATGGGCTACGCGGTGTTCAACCTGATCCCCATCCCGCCGCTTGACGGCGCCAAGGTCCTCTTCTCGCTTGTCAGCGACGAGCTATACTATAAACTCATGCGCTATGAGCGCTACGGTATGATCCTGCTGTATGTGCTGGTGTTTTCCGATCTTCTCGGCGAACCGCTGCACGCGGCGATCTCCTATTTGACGAACAGGCTGTTTGTCTTTGCCGAATGGGGCTTTGCGCTCGGGAAAACCATCTTCCTGTAGGTTGGCTCTGACCATGGAAAATCCCAGTTTTTTTCTGGAGGGCGTCATTCGGGATCGTGACGAGATGCAGGACTTTGAAGGTCCGCTCAGTCTGATCCTGATGCTCCTTTCCAAAAACAAAATAGAGATCCGCGATCTGAAGATCGCGGACATCCTTGACCAATATCTCGAATACCTCGGCCGAATGCAGAGCATGGATCTTGAGATTGCAAGCGAGTTCGTCCAGATGGCCTCGCATCTGCTGTATATCAAGACCAAGATGCTTCTCAGCAGCGAAACCGAGGAGCCGAGCGAGCTCGAGCTGCTCATGCAGTCCCTCGAACAGCTCAAGGCGCGGGACACGCTCTCCTCGATCCGGACGCTCGCGCCGGAATGGAAGCGCGCGTCCGAATATGGCATGCTCTTTTATGCCAAGCGGCCCGAACCGCTGCCCAAAGAGGCCGGGGAGTACGCCTACCGTCACGAGCCGGTCGATCTGCTGCGAGCGCTCGCCGGACTTTACGGCCGCGGCGGCGCCGCACCGGACACGCGCGAGGTCATTTCGGCCGTACCGAGCCGCATCGTCTACAGCGTCAAGGAAAAAAGCCGCGAGCTGATCGAACGGCTCAGACAGGGGAACGCCACGCTGCGCGAGCTGTACGGCGCCTGTCGGTCCCGCTCCGAGGTCGTGGCGACCTTTGTCTCCGTACTCGAGCTGTGCAGTCTCGGCAGTCTCCGGCTGCGCAGACGCGGTCGGGGTTACAGCGTCGAGTTCCTCGGCGGCAGCGCGGAGGATATCCTGGAAAAGATTGTTGAGTGAATACGATGGCAGAATTATCATCCGCCCTGGAGGCGATCCTTTTCGCTTCGGGCGAAAGCATCCCCGCCGCCCGCATCTCTCTCGTTCTCGGCGTCGAGCAAG
>CAMVJF010000112.1 GCA_947167725.1 uncultured Clostridia bacterium
CTGCATGCGGGTGATGTAGGAGTGGTGGTCCGCGCCCCAGAGGTCGACGAGCTTTTCATAGCCGCGCTCGACCTTGTAGAGGTGGTTGGCGATATCCGGCGTGAGGTAGGAGAGCGTGCCGTCGCTCTTGCGCAGGACGCGGTCCTTGTCGTCGCCGTAGTCCGTCGAGCGGAACCAGAGCGCGCCGTCCTGTTCGTAGAGCAGGCCGAGCGCGTCCATGCGCGCGAGACACTCGCGGATGCGCGCGCGGTCGTTTTCATAGAAGAAGGTCTCGTGCATCCACGAGTCGATGCGCACGCCGTAGGCGAGCAGATCCTTCTCGATCTTCTCGAGCTCGAGCGTCTTGCCGAGCTGCATGAAATAAGCCATGCGCTCGTCCTCATCGGCCTCGAGCCACTTGTCGCCGTCCTTTTCCGCGATATACTCCGCGATCGCGCGTACGTCCTCGGCATGGTAGCCGTCCTCGGGCAGCGGGCGGTCTGTGCGGCCGAAGTGCTCAAAATAGCGTGCGACGAGCGAGCGGCCGAGCATCACGATCTGATTGCCCGCGTCGTTGACGTAGTACTCGCGCAGGACCTTATAGCCGCTCGCCTCCATGAGGCGGCAGATACAGTCGCCCCAGGCGGCGTTGCGCGCGTGGCCGCAGTGGAGCTCTCCCGTCGGGTTGGCAGAGACCCATTCGACCAGGACGCTGCGGCCTCTGCCGCTGTCGTTCTTGCCGTAGTCCTCCCCCGCGTCGAGCACCTTGTTGATCAGCGAGCCGAGCGCATCCTGCCGGAGCCTGAAGTTGATGAAGCCCGGGCGTGCGACCGTGACGCTCTCGGCCTCCGCGGCGAGGAGCTCGGCGAGCTTCTCCGCCAGGGGCGCGGCAATCTCCATGGGATTGCGGCGCAGGAAGCGCGAGAGCTTCATCGCCGCGTTCGTCGAATAGTCGCCGAAATCCGGATTCTGCGGCGTCTCGACGACGTAAAGGCCCTCTTCGGGCTCGAGATCGTAGACCGCCTTGATCGCTTCGCGCGTTGCGGCGTAGATCCTGCTTTCAAAATCACTCATGCTGTATTCTCCTTCTCCGCTCCCGCCCGGAAAGCGGAGCTGTTATCTGATAGTAGTATGGCCTCAGCCGTAGGTGTGCATGCCGTGCATCAGGGTGTTCACGCCCGCGAAGGTGAAGAACACGACAAAGACGGCGATCACGAGGAACCAGGCCATCTTCACGCCCGTGTGCTTGCCGCGCAGGCGCAGATGCAGATACACCGCATAAATGATCCAGGTGATCAGCGCCCAGACCTCCTTGGGGTCCCAGCTCCAAAAGCTCGACCAGGCCTGTTCTGCCCAGATCGCGCCGGAGAGGATGACGACGGTGAGGAAAAGGAAGCCGAAGCTCACCATGCGGTAGCTCATGTAGTCCATCTGCTCGAGCGCCTTCTTGTCCGGCTCGGGACGCCGGGCGAAGCGCAGATAGCGCGCGCCGATGCAGCCCGCGAGCACGAAGGACGCGTAGGCCAACACCGCCGAGCCGATGTGGACGCCGAACCACGCGCTGCGCAGCGCGGGCATCAGATCGCGGATCTCCATCGGCTGGAGCGCCGCGTAGGTCATGATCAGCAGCGCAGCGGGCATCGCCGCGACCTTCAGCCAGTCGGCTTTGGCGCGCGTGCATACCACGATCGCGAAGAGCGCAACACCCCAGGCGAAGGCCGTCGCAAACTCAAACTGGTTCGACAGCGGCAGGCGCTTCGCCGCGACGCCGCGGGCAACGAAAAAGACCGTGTGCAGCGCAAAGGCCGCGAGAAAGCTGATCCAGGCGGCGCGCAGCAGCTTGTCCTTTTTGAAGGCCGTGCCGGTGAATTCCAGCGCGACCGACAGTCCGTAGACGGCAAAGGTGATAAAGAACAGCGCTTTCATAGTTTTTCTCCTCCTCGCTCGTATTCTGCGAAAAGCGCGCCCAGCTCGACGCGCATGCGCTCCGGTTTCGGTCCGCCGACGGCGTAGCCCTCCGCGTCCAGCTTGACGACGACGGGGTCGAAAAAGAAGGTGACGTACAGCCCCGCGATCATCAGCGTAAAGGCCGCGACGAGCAGCGCGTTGAAGAGCGTGGAGACGTGCTTGATGCGAAGTCCCGGATACTCCACCGGTTCATTGAAGGTGAAGCGCAGGCCCAGCACCTCCAGCGAGTCGCCGGGAACGGCCAGCGAGGGGGTGCGCACGCCGTCCGCCAGGACCTCAAAGGCGTAGATCGGATTGCGGTAGGCGCCCTCGGTGACGGTGATGAGCGTGACTTCGCCGTCAGGGTCGCGGATATAGTCGGGATAGAGCTGCTCGTAGATGATGCCGTTGCGCTCATCGATCGTGAGGTAGCTCATCTCCTCCAGCAGGAAATCGTCGTGCCCGCCGTTTTCGAGGTTCTCCACCGTCACGGAGCCGGCCGTGCCGAAGCTCTGCTGAAAGAGCTTATAGGGGCCGAAGCGGAAGGGATGGTTGACCTTCAGCTCACTGAGCCCGCTGCGCCGGCCGTCGGGGAGCGTGAGCTGAACATGGCTCGTGTAGTCCAGCCGCCCCGTCTCGTCGTTGATCCGGAAGTCCTGCACCCGGATCTCCGTCCCGTCCGGCAGGGAGATCGCCTCGCCGGGCATGCAGCTGCGGTCCGTGACCGTCGGCGTATAGAGGGCGAGCGCGCCGAATACGAGGGTCAACAGGATCGCCAGATGCGTCAGGAAGCTGCCGTAGCGGCCGAAGCCGTTTCGGGTATAGACCTCGCTCCCGCCGATCTTCTCCCTGCGGCAGCGAAGGCGGAGCAGATGCTCGCGCAGCGCCTCCACGCCCTCCGGCGTGAGCGCCGTGCTGTCCGGCAGCCGTGCGGCGCGTTCGCTCTCGCCCCCGGCCGTGCGCACCACGCGCACGATGCGCAGGACGCTGCAGAGCGTCAGATTGAGGCACAGCAGTCCGAGCAGCGCGACGAAGTACCAGCTCGTGAAGATGCGGTGGAAGCGCAGCAGCAGGATCGCGCCGTGAAAGGCCCTGTAGGTCTGCGCATACCAGCCGATCTCCCGCTCCTGCGGGATCACGGTGCCGATCACCGAGCAGACGGCGATAAGCCCCAGCAGCAGGAGGCCGAAGCGCATGGAGCGCAGGAAATTCCATACTTTTTTCATGGGCACCGCCCTTTTAGAAGGTTGAAAGCTGCCCGCCCAGTCGGGCGGGCAGCTGAAAAGGAATGCGTGCTGATGTCTTATGCCGCCGTCAGCGCCTTGAGCAGACTGAGCGCCTGGCTGCACAGCTCTTCGGCCTTGTCGAGGCACTCGTAGGTCAGCGTCGGGTTGTGGGCGCCCTCGGCGTTCTCCACAAAGACGAAGTCCCAATAGAACTGCGCGTTGCGCGCCAGCGCGCGGACCCGGGCGAGCTCGGCGTCGGTGTATGCGCCGCTCTCGACTGCGTCGGCAAGCAGCTCGGTGAGATACTCGAGCTCATATCCGACAGCGTAAGTACGAGTCTCGACCTTCTCCTGCACGGCGCGCACCTCTCCGACCAGGTCGTAGTGGCACTGCGAGCAGTTGTTCTCGATCAGCTCCGGATTGTCCAGCGGGCTGATGATGTTGTGGCTGCGGTACGCCGTCCCGTCCTCGGCCACGGCGTCGGGCATGTGGCAGTCGGCGCAGGTGAAGTCGTTCGCGTGCTGGCTGCCCTTGCCGAGGAAGGTCTCGAACTCGGGGTGCTGCACCTTGATCTGCTTGACGCCGGTGCGCGGATTGGTCCAGTCGGAGAACGGCTCGCCGTTGGAGAAGTTCGCGCCGTCGTTGAAGTAGGCCAGCATCGTATCGGGCGCCATGCTCTCGAGACTGTTGTGCGCGATCGTGGTCGCCTTGGTGTCGGGGGCAAAGTAGTACTCGTTGTGGCACTGGCCGCAGGCGAGGTTCGCCGCGGCGACCTTGTCAAAGTCCTCGCCGAGCGCGTCGATCCAGTAGGTATGGGTGATGACGATCTGCTCGGGATCGTTGGCGTGGCAGTTGTAGCAGCTGATGCCCTCGACGATCTGGGCCTGGACCTCGGTCCAGGGCTTCGTGTAGGCGCCGACGCCCTCCTCGTTCACCATATAGGTGAAGTCCGGCGTCTTGCAGGTCCAGCAGTTGGCGAGCGGGTGTGGCCGTCCGGTGGCCTCGATATGCTCGACGTCATAATAGTGGCCGCGCGCCGCCTTGTAGTCGATGGCGAAGCCGTAGCCCTCGTAAAGCGGGCGGAGCATCGGATAGATCTCGAGATAATCCTCGGCCTCCTCGCTCTCCTTCGTCATCAGCCAGGAGTTGTACTCGTTGGGGTACTGCTCCTTCCAGTCGGAGGCATGCATGAGTCTGACCCCGGAGTTCGTCTCGACCTTTTGCGCCAGCTTCGCCGCCGCGCTGGACGCGACGTTCCCGCCGCCGAAGCCGTCGGCCGAAAGGCCACCGCTCTCGAGCGCGTTGAGGACCGCCGCCTTGATCGCGTCAGAGCTCAGCGTTGCGCCGGAGACGGCGTCGACCTCGAGGCTCTGCGCTTCGTAGATCATGCCGGGAAGCTTGTCGACGGCGACGCTGCCGATGCCGTCGGTCTCCTGGTGGGAAGCGACGTTGATCTGATAGATCCTGCCCTCGTCGGCGATGATATCGACCGTGATCGGACCGTTGCGGCCCTCGGCCGTGCCGCTGAGGTGCTGGGCGCTCGCGGGGATGTCCCCGGCCTTGGCGCCGGCGGTCGCGGGCATGCTCTTGATGATGCCGGTGACGACGCCGACGATGAGCACAAAAACGCCGCAGACGATGCCGATGATATCTGCCAGTTTTTTCTGTTTCGCTGTCATTTTGTTCATGACGGCTCTCCTTTTTCCGGCCGCTGTCCCAAAGGGCTGCGGCGCGATCATTGAGGGGATGCGCAGGCTGCGGCGCGCTCTTCCGCGGGCGGAAAGAGCACGCCAAGATACAGTGTAAGCATACCATATCCCGGAAGAATACGCAAGGGGATAATCTGCTCAAGAAGCTCCCCGCGAAACTGCGCAAAATGCCGAACGGCGGGCGCCGCGAAGATCGTCAGCAGGCTGTAAGAACATATCCGTAAATAAGCAGCGAGCTCCCGGCCTGTGGCCGGGAGCTCGTTTCATCCTGCCTCCAAAAAGCTCATTCTTCCAGTTCCAGCTCCTCCGACGAGACGACGGCCGCGCCCGCGCGCGCCATGTCGGCGAGGTTGGCCTCCTGGATCTCCTCCGTCGCGGACGAGGTGCAGTCGCGCAGCACCGTCACGCGATAGTCGAGGGACAGCGCGTCGTAGCAGCTCGTACGGATGCAGTTCGGCGTCGTCGTGCCCGCGAGGATCACGTGATCCACGCCGAGACGGCGCAGCACGAGGTCGAGCTCGGTCGAGAAAAAGGCCGAGTAGCGCGGCTTGCGGATATGATAGTCCCCCGCCCCGCTGCCGAAGCACGCCGGCATGGCCTCCGAGATCTCCTCCGCGCAGCCGGGCGTGAGCGGCTTTCCGCCCGCGCGCCAGCGCTCGCGGCGCGCAAGCTCCACGTCGCTGCCGTCGGCGCGGTAGCGACGCGTGACAAAGAAGACGGGCACGCCCGCGGCGCGGCAGCGCGCGATCACGTGCGCGCAGGCGCTTACCGTCGCCGGCGCGCCGGCGATGAAGAGCGGCGAGACGGGGCTGAGAAAGCCCTTTTGCATGTCGATGACGAGGAGGGCGCTTTTCATAAAATCGCTCCTTTTTCATTTTCCCGCCGGATCTCCTCCATGATGCGTGCGACGAGCGCCGTGCGGCCGAAGGGTGTGATGAGATAATAGCCGTCCACATAGGCGCGCATGAGCCGCGCGCGCTCGCACGAGATCTCGACGGCGAGCTCCTCGCCGCGCGCCCGGTCGGCGCCGCGGTAGCGCTCGATCGTCGCGCGGTCGACCTCGATGCCCGCGATCTCGCTGTTGAGGAAGAGCGCGTTGCGCTCACTGACGATCGGCATGATGCCGCCGAGCAGTTTGCCCCTGAGCCGGCGGCGCGCGAGCGCGAGGTTTTCAAGCGCCTGCT
>CAMVJF010000113.1 GCA_947167725.1 uncultured Clostridia bacterium
GCAGCGTCGCGAGGAAGATGCAGGCCTCCGCCAGCGGCAGCCGCGCCTCGGGCAGTCCGAGCTGCAGCGCGCTGTCGACGCAGGCCTTCACGACCGGCACGGCCTGCGGGTAGGCCAGACCGATATCCTCGCTCGCCGAGCAGAGGATGCGGCGGCAGGCGCCGATGAGATCCCCGGCCTCCAGCAGCCGCGCGAGATAGTGCAGCGCGGCGTCGGGGTCGGAGCCGCGCAGGGACTTCATCAGGGCGGACAGACAGTCGAAATGCTCGTCGCCGTCGCGGTCGTAGCGCATGGCGCTGCGCTGGGTGACGGCGCGCGCGTCCTCGAGGGTGATCTCTCCGCTCTCCGGTGCGGCCGCGAAGAGCAGCTCGACGGCGTTCATCGCCTTGCGCACGTCGCCGCCGCAGGCCGCGGCGACCGCCGTGACCGCCTCCGGCTCCACCGCGAGGGGCGTCTCCCGCCGCGCGTTGAGCAGCGAGACCGCGCGCTCGACCGCCCGCGCCGTGTCGGCGGCGGTCACGGGCTTGAACTCAAAGACCGTTGAGCGGCTCAGCACCGCGCCGAAGACGCAGAAATAGGGGTTTTCCGTGGTCGAGGCGATGAGCGTGATGCGCCCGTCCTCGATGAACTCCAGCAGGCTCTGCTGCTGTTTTTTGTTGAAATACTGGATCTCGTCGAGATAGAGCAGCACGCCGCCCGGCGTGAGCAGGGTGTCGAGCTCGGAAATGATCTGCTTGATGTCCGCGATGCCGGCCGTCGTGGCGTTGAGCTTGCGCAGCGTGCGGTTGGTCCGCTCGGCGATGATGCGCGCGACGGTCGTCTTTCCCGTGCCGGAGGGGCCGTAGAAGATCATGTTCGGGATCCGGCCGGACTCGACGATCCGCCGGAGCATGCCGCCGGGGCCGAGGATATGCTGCTGTCCGACGACGTCGTCGAGCGTTTTGGGGCGGATCTCGTCCGCAAGCGGCTTGTACATGTTGCACCTCCGGGCAAACTGTTCTTGATCTCATTATAGCATCAACGCCGGCGTTTGGAAAGAAAAAACGCGTCCCGCCCTCCCCGATCGCGCAAAAAAGGAAAGCAGACGCTCACACGAGCGTCTGCTTTCCTCTGTTGACCGCGCGGGGAAGGGCTCGGAGCCTCAGCGGACGAGGCGGATGAAATCCTCCTTGCGCGCGGCGGGCTTCGGCAGCTCGCAGTCGGGATAGCCGAGGATGCAGTTGCCGATGCCCACGAAGTAGTCGGGGACCCCCCACTTTTCGAGCAGGGCCTTGCCCTCCTCCGTCTCAAAGGTCTCCTTCGCGCGGTTGATCCAGCAGGAGCCGAGACCGAGGGCGAAGGCGGCGTTCATCATGTTGCCCAGCACCAGCGAGCCGTCCTTGACGTGGTTGAGCGCGCGCCCGTCGGCAAAGACGATCGCCACGGTCGGCGCGCCGTAGAAGGGGTCGATGCCGGTCCGGTCCCAGAGCCGCGCGTTGATCCGGCTGAGCAGGGCGACGGTCTCCGGGTCCTGCACGGCGACGATCAGCGCGGTCTGCTTCCCTCTGGCCGAGGGAGCGTAGGTCCCGGCCTCGAGCACGGCGAAGAGCTCCTCGTCGGTGATCTGTTCTTTTTTGTATTTGCGGATGCTCCTGCGCCGGAGCAGGCATTCCATGGCGTCCATGCGGATTCCTCCTGTCTGGTATTTCGTTCAGCCGATCAGCCGGCTCAACAGCCCGATGATCGGCGGGAAGAGACTGAGCGTGGCGAGCACGCGCACAACGTGCATGATCGTGACCTTCGAGATGTCGCAGTCCATGTCCTGCGCCATGAGCGTCATCTCCTGGATGCCGCCGGGCGTGCACATCAGCAGGCTCGTCAGCAGATCGAAGCCGAAGAGCCGGTGGATCAGCAGCCCGGAGAAATAGACGAAGACGAACAGGCCCACGAGCATGATCAGGATCGGGACGATCAGCGCCGGGAGCTGCCGCATGGCCTCGTAGCTCAGCAGCGCGCCGACGTAGGCGCCCGCGCTGATCTGGGTGATCTCCTTCGTGAGCGGGGGCAGGAGATTGATGCCGGTGAAGAGGTTGAGACAGGTCGTCGAGACGATCGCGCCGATGAGCGCGCCGGAGCGCACGCCCGCCAGACGGAAGAGCATCCCGCCGACGTAGGCCGTGAGCAGCGTCAGCACCGCGCGCAGCGCCGGATGCAGGGCCGCGGCGGCCTTCGTCAGCGCCTTCGATTCACGCTTCAGCTCGGCGTTCATGTCCGTCACCGGCATGTTGACGCCTCTGCGCCGCATGAGAGCGCGGTAGAAGCCCGGCATGCACATGACGATGATGACGAGCCGCAGCATCTGGATCATCGATACGTAGATCGGGTCGGCGCCGTAATCCGAGGCGATCAGCGCCATGTCCTGTACGCCGCCCGGCGCGCAGGAGAACAGGCCCGTCGGCACGTCCAGACCGCCCATGAAGATCATCAGCAGTCCGAAAACGACGTTCAGCAGCAGCATCAGCACGATCTGCAGCAGGATCGGGAGCACGAGCGTGCGCATCCTGCGCAGGTCGCCCGCGGTCAGCTTCTGGCCGATCAGCGCCCCGGAGAGCACCTGGATATAGATCTTGATCTCGACCGGGAAGTAGGCCCGCCGCGTGAGCAGCTCATAGAGGATGACGAAGAGCAGCGCGCCGGTCATGGCGCCGTTCGGGATGCGGGCCCGCTTGGCGAGGATGCCGCCGACGGCGGCGACCGCCACGGTCAGCAGAAGAGGGAGGAGCTTCATCGGGAAAAACCGCGCCGTCCGTCAGGAGAGCGAGTGGCACTTGCGATAGTGGTTGAGCAGCCCTCCGTCGCGAATGACCTCCCGAAGCTGATCGGGGAAGGGAGAGAGCGGGTATTCCTTCGTCCCGTTGACCACGAGCGCGCCTTTTTCCACATCCACGTCCAGCAGATCGCCGTCGCGGATCTCCGCGTCGCAGACCAGCGGGAGGATGCCCATGTTGATCCCGTTGCGGTAGAACTGGCGGTTGATGGACTTGGCGATCACGCAGCTGACCTGCGCCTCCTTGAGCGCGTGGAAGACCTGCTCGCGCGACGAGCCGCAGCCGAAGTTCTTTCCGGCCACGATCAGATCGCCCGGCCGGTAGACGGCCGAGAAATCGGGCCGCACCGACTCAAAGAGATATTTGGTGACGGAGCCATCCTGATTGGCAAGATGCTCGCTGCTGATGATCATATCTCCGCCGATGTTGTCACCGAGCAGGACAGCTTTTCCTCTCATAGACTCACCTCACAGTCCGAAATAAACCCGTTGAGCGCGGAATACGCGGCGACCAGCGGCGAAGAGACGTAGACCTTCGCGCTCCGGCTGCCCATCCGTCCGGTCAGGTTGCGGTTCGTCGTCGAGACGGCGGTCTCGCCGTCGCCGAGCAGACCGCAGTGGATCCCCGCGCAGGGGCCGCAGACAGCGGGCATGAGGACCGCGCCGGCGTCGAGCAGCGCGTCGAGCGTGCCGTCCGCGCGGATGCGGCGCTCCACCTCCCGCGAGCTGGGGAAGAGCAGGAGGCGAACGCCGTCTGCGATCCGTTTCCCCTTCAGGATCCCGGCCGCGATCGCGAAGTCCTCATAGCGGCCGTTCGCACACGAGCCGATGAGCGCCTGCTGGATGCGCACCTCGCCGAGCTCGCTGGCCGGGACGATCTGCGTGATCTCGGGCGGCACGGCCACGAGCGGGCGCAGCGCGCCGAGGTCGATCTCGAGCAGCGCCGCGTATTCCGCGTCCGCGTCGGGGGCGACGCCCTCGCCGCAGGGGATGCCGCGTTCGCAGAGCCAGGCGCGCGTCACCTCGTCGAGCGGCATGATCGCGCCCTTGGCGCCGGCCTCGACCGCCATGTTGCAGATGGCGGCGCGGCTGTCGAAGCTGATCTGGGAGACGGCGCTGCCGCCGAATTCCAGACAGCAATAGTCGGTTTCCATGCTGCTGAGTCTGTGGAGCAGGTCCAGCGCGATATCCTTGCCGGAGACCTTCTCCGGCAGGGTTCCCGTGAACTCGACACGGATGGTCCGGGGGACCTTGAACCATGCCTGATCGCTGGCGAACACCACCGCGGCGTCCGCGGCGCCGACGCCGACGCCGAAGGCGTTCACAACGCCGTACATGCAGGAGTGGGAGTCCGTTCCGACCGCGATGCATCCGGGACGGACCTTGCCCGACTCGAGCATGGCCTGATGGCAGATCCCGCAGCCGACGTCCGCGAGCGCGATGCCCTGCCCGGCGGCGAAGCTGCGCAGGAAGGCGTGGGCGTTGGCAGTGGCAACACTGGGGCAGGGGGAGAAGTGATCCAGAGCGATCAGATGATGCTCCGGGGACCGGACGGTCTCCGCGATCGACTGGAACTGCCGGATCGCGGTGGGGCCGTTGACGTCCTGGATCATGCAGGCGTCCACGGGGACCGTGACGAGATCGTCGGCGTGCACCGGCCTTTCGGCCTTAGCGCTGAAAATCTTTTCAACTACTGTTGCCATACAATACTCCCGTTTACCCTTGATTTCATATCCGGCGAAGCACCGGACGGAACTCAGACCTTCGCCGCGACGCGGGCGGCGTTCTGGATCGCGTCGATCGCGAAGCCTCCCTCGTTGGCGTCGCCGACGAGGAAGATCCTGCAGGAGGGCAGCGCCTCGCGCACGCCGGCGCTGAGGGTCTCGACCGGCTTTCTGCCGGCGGCGACGACCACGCCGTCCACGTCGCGGATCTCATAGTCATAACCGTTGGAATTGACCTTGATAACGGGCAGGGCGATCTGCTGTACGCGCGTCTTGATATGCGCCTTGACGCCCTGCTCGCTGAGGCTCTTGAACATGAAGTGCTTGCGGCTGAGGTTCAGCGCCTCGCCGATGGCGTCGTTCATTTCGATGATCTCGATGTCGTAGCCCTGGCTGGCGAGGTAGTCCGCCGTCTCGCAGCCGACGAGGCCGCCGCCCAGCACCGCGATGTGCCGGCCAGCGAGCTTCTTCTCGCCGGAGAGCACCTCGTCGCCGGTAAAGACATTGTCGCTGTGGATGCCGGGGATCGGCGGGAGGAAGGCTTTGGAGCCGGTGGCGATGATCAGCACGTCGGGCTTCTCGCGCTTGATGAAGTCGAGATCGACCTCGGTGTTGTAGTGGATGGGGATGCCCAGCCACTCGAGAGCCTTGACGCGGAAGTTGATGATCTCCATCAAACGGCCCTTGCGCGGAGGCATGGCCGCGAAGTTGACGAGACCGCCCGGACGGCCGGTCTTCTCATAGAGATCGGGCTTGAAGCCGCGCAGGCCGAGGTCGTAGGCGACCTCCAGTCCGCCGGGGCCGGCGCCGACGATCATGATCTTCTGCTTTTTCTCCTCCTCGCTCGCGGGGACGAAGTTCAGCACGGACTCGAAGCCGAGCCGCGGGTTCTGCATGCAGCGGATCTTCTTGTACTTGATCGCGTCGCGGCAGCCCTGGTTGCAGCCGACGCAGGGGCGGATGGGGCCGAGGGCGGGGTTGAGATATTTCGCGATCATGTAGGGGTCGGCGAGGTTGGCGCGCGCCATGGCGACGAGATCGGCCTTGCCGCTCGCGAGCACCTCGTTGGCCTCGTCGATGTTGGTGATGCGGTTGACGGCGACGACGGGGATCGACACCGCGGCCTTGACCTTCGCGGCGTTGTCGGCGTTGAAAGCGTCCTCAACGTCCATCGGCGCGGAGATCATATACTCGGACTCGGGCATGCCGCAGGAGACGTGGATGGCGTCGGCGCCGGCGGCCTCGAGCATTTTGGCGATCTCGACGGTCTCCTCGATGCGGCGGCCGCCCTCGACGTGCTCGTCGCCGCTGATGCGGAAGATCAGCGGGAAGTCGGCGCCGGTCTTGGCCTTGATGCCGCGGACGATCTCCACGGCGAAGCGCGCGCGGTTCTCGAGGCTTCCGCCGAATTCGTCGTCGCGGTGGTTGGTGTAGGGG
>CAMVJF010000114.1 GCA_947167725.1 uncultured Clostridia bacterium
TGCTTTCATTTGACAATTCCGGTCAACTGAAACATACCGTCAAGCTGCTCGAGGCGGTGCTGCGCCCGGGCGACAAGGTCAATCTCGAGGGCAACAACCAGAAGCAGGCGGACTATCTTGCCGACCGGCTCTGCCGCGTGGATCCGCAGAAGGTGCACGGCCTGCACATGGTCCAGTCCTCCATCGCGCTCGCCGAGCACATCAAGCTCTTTGAAAAGGGCATCGCCGAGAAGATCGACTTCTCCTTCGCCGGGCCGCAGGCAGGGGCCCTGGCCTCCGCCGTGCGCGAGGGCAAGGTGAAGCTCGGCGACATCCACACCTATCTGGAACTCTTCGGCCGCTATTTCATCGACCTCGTCCCGCGCGTCGCGCTGGTCGCGGCCTATCAGGCGGACCGCGAGGGCAATCTCTACACCGGCTCGAACACCGAGGACACCCCGGTCATCGTCGAGGCGACGCGCTTCAAGCAGGGCGTCGTCATCGCGCAGGTCAACGATGTCGTCGACGCCCTGCCGCGGGTCGACATCCCGGCCGACTGGGTGGATTTCGTCGTCAAGGCGCCGCGCCCCTTCTATCTCGAGCCGCTCTTCACCCGCGACCCGGCGCTGATCACGGACTCGCAGATCCTGCGGGCGATGATGGCCATCAAGGGCATCTACGCCGAATACGGCGTCAAGACCGTGAACCACGGCATCGGCTTCGACACGGCGGCCATCGAGCTCCTGCTCCCGACCTACGGCGAGGAGCTCGGCCTCAGGGGAAAGATCTGCACGAGCTTCGCGCTCAACCCGCACCCGACCCTGATCCCGGCCATCGAGAGCGGCTGGGTGGAAAACATCCACTGCTTCGGCGGCGAGCTCGGCATGGAGGAGTACGTCAAGGCCAGGCCCGACGTATTCTTCGTCGGCCCGGACGGCAGCCCGCGCTCGAACCGCACCTACTGCCAGATCGCCGGGCATTACGCCGTGGACATGTTCATCGGCGGCACGCTGCAGATCGACGAGGACGGCAACAGCTCCACGGCCACGGCCAGCCGCATCTCCGGCTTCGGCGGCGCGCCGAACATGGGCTGCGACCCGAAGGGCCGCCGCCACGCGAGCGGCGCCTGGCTGCAGTGCGGCGCGGAGTACGGCATGCGCGAGGCGCTCGTCGGCCCGATGCCCCGCGGCAAGCGTCTGGTCGTCCAGCTCCAGGAGACCTTCCGCGAGAAGATGGCCCCCGGCTTTGTGGAGAAGCTCGACGCCTGGGAGCTGGCGGAGAAGGCGGGGCTTGCGATCCCGCCGGTGATGATCTACGGCGACGATCTGACCCACATCGTGACCGAGGAGGGCGTCGCCTATCTCGACCGCTGCCGCAGCCTCGACGAGCGCCGCGCGGCGATCCGCGCGGTCGCGGGCTACACCGAGGTCGGCCTGAAGGCCGACCCGCGGGAGACGAGGCTCCTGCGCGAGCGCGGCGTGGTCAAAACGGCGGAGGATCTCGGCGTCGACGTCTCGCGCGCGAACCGCAGCCTGCTGGCCGCGAAGTCGGTGCGCGAGCTGGTGGACTGGTCCGGCGGTCTGTATCAGCCCCCCGGCAGGTTCAAGAACTGGTAAGGAGGAGAAAACGATGGCTTTGAGACATCTGGAATTTTCCTACGACGGCGTGCCCGGCGCGTCCATCCCCCGGGAGTGGGCCCACAGCGGCGTCGTCGGCTCGGGCGACATGGAGGTCCTCCTCTTCCGCCGCGAGCAGCAGGGGAAGGTCAAGGTAAAGGTCTGCACGCCCGTAGTCGGCTTCGACCACGTCTGGGAGAAGGTGCTGGGCAAATTCGTGGCCGACAGCGGCTGCGGCGATCTCGACCTCGAGATCAACGACAACAACGCCACGCCCTTCATCGTCAGCCTGCGCCTGCGTCAGGCGCTGCTGGAGGCGAGAGGAGGCGAGAGCTGATGGACTGGAAGGAACTGCAGAGCGCGAGCTTTCTCGAATGCACCGCCCGCCGCCGCGCGCTCGCCCTGGTGGACGAGGGCACGTTCACGGAGCTGGCCGGCCCCCGCGACCGCATGACCAGCCCGCACCTGCCCGAGCTGGGCGAGGCCGTCTCCTTTGACGACGGCGTCGTGACCGGCGTCGGGCTTGTGGGCGAGCGCCCGGTCTTCGTCATCTCCCAGGAGGGCAGATTCATCGGCGGCGCGGTGGGCGAGGTCCACGGCGCGAAGATGGCCGGCGTTTTCAAACTGGCGCTGCGCGCCTATGACGAGGCCTGCCGGCGCCACCCCGACGAGCCGGAGCGCTACCGTCCGGCGATCGTCATCTCCTTCGAGACCGGCGGCGTGCGCCTGCACGAGGCCAACGCGGGCCTGCTCGCACACGCGGAGATCATGGACCTCATGCAGGACACGAAGGGCAAGCTGCCTGTCGTCGCCGTGATCGGCAGCAAGGTCGGCTGCTTCGGCGGCATGGGCTTTGTGGCCGCGGCGACCGACGCGGTGGTGATGAGCCCGCAGGGCCGTCTCGGCCTGACCGGCCCGGAGGTCATCGAGCAGGAGATGGGGAAGGACGAGTTCGACGCCTCGGACAAGTCGCTGATCTCCCGCACCACGGGCGGCAAGCACAAATACATCATGCAGGACTGCAACGTCCTCTGCGACGACCGCGTCTCCGCCTTCCGCGACGCGCTGTGCGCGCTGCTCGCCATGCCCTATGAGGAGCTGGTGAAGTACCGCCGCATCGGCTCTTACGCGCTGGTGAAGGAGCAGATGGGCCTGACCGCGCTCGCGGCGGCGCTCAATCCCTTCGACGCGAAGGACGTCTGGCAATATTTCGGCAACGGGGAAGCGGACGCGCTTCCGGAGCTGGGCACGGAGGAATTCCTCGCCGTCGCCCGGCGCAGAGAACGGGAGGTCTGAGCGATGGAAGAGAGCATGATCGGCCGCGGCAGAGACGCCGTCGCCATGATCGTCGACGAGGGCAGCTTTGAGGAAAACCGCGTCGGCGCGAGGAATTCGACCCCGACTACGGCCCCGGCGCCGTGGTGGGCAGCGCCGCGCTCTTCGGCCGGACCGTCACCGTCATCGCCAACGACGCCCAGGCCGTGAACCCGCGCTTTCCGGTGGTCTACTTCGGCGTCATCGGCATGGAGGAGGCCTACAAGATGGCCTGCGCCGTCTACGAGAGCATCGAGGCGGACAAGGACAAGAGCGTCGGGGAGAAGCGTCCCCTGGTGCTGATCGTCGACACCCCGGGCAACGCGCCGGGCAAGGTCGAGGAGATCTTCGGCATGAACAAGGCCACCGGCGCCTACCAGCTCGCGCTGGCCGAGGCGAGGAAGCGCGGCCACGCCGTCGTCGCCGCCGTCATCGGCCGCGCCATCTCCGGCGCCTTCCTGTGCCACGGCCTGCAGGCGGACCACATCCTGGCCCTGCCGAAGCAGTACGGCACCATCATCCACGTCATGCCGCTGAGCAGCATCTCGCGCATCACGAAAATGGACATCGAGCGCCTCGAGGAGCTCAGCGTCAAGAGCCCGGTCTTCGCCTCGGGCGTGGACTTCTTCTACCGCCTCGGCGGCGTGGAGGAGATCGTTCCCTCGCCTGCCGGACTGCGCGAGGCCGTCGCGCGGCATATCGAAGAGATCGACGCGCGCAAGCGCGCGGGCGACGATACGCACACCGGCCCCTGGGGCCGCGGCCTTTTGGGCGCGGAGCGCGGGGGACGCGTGACGCGTCCCGCGGTCATGGCGCTCATGGAGGAGGAATTCGACGCCGTCGCGGCGCGGTACCTGAAATAAGCATGGGCGTTTTGGAGCAGATGAAGGAGGAGCTTGCGCTCTTCGGCAGCGGTCCGTCGCTGGAGGAAATGCCGCGCCGGACGCTCAGGGACAAAGGGCTCGACGGCCCGAGCGCCGCGCACCGCATCGAGGAGCTGCACACGCCCTTCAACTACGCCTTTCTCAGCTGCACGACCGGCTCCTCGGCGCTGCCCGGCATCGTCGGCGTGACGCCGCAGGAGCTGCCGGATCGCATCGCCGCCGGCCGTCTGGCGCTGGAGCGCGCCGGGCTGCGCCGCGGCGACCGGCTCCTGATCAGCTACCCGCCCCTCGTGAGCGTGTTCCCCCGCGAGGCGCTCGACGAGAGCGGGATCGCCTTCTCCTTAATCCCGCGCCCGAGCCGGGACGCCCTGCTCGCGGCGCTGGGGACGGAGCGGCCGCGGGCGGTGCTCGGCGAGTCGCGCTTCCTGCGCGCCGCGCTTGTGGACGCCGGCCGTCTCGGCGTGCTGGACGAGCTGCCGCGGGGACTGATCGTGATCGCGGCGGGCTCTCCGATGGACGGCGAGCTCGCGGCGGAGGCCGCGAGGATCCCCGGCGCCGTCGTGCACGATCTCTACGGCTGCCAGGAGTTCGGCTGGCTCTGTCTCGACGGCCTTCCGCTGCGCGGGGATATCACGCTCTGGGACGGCGGCGGGACGGACGCGCGCTCGCAGCTGCTCGTCGGCGGTCTCCCGACCGGGGACTGCTTTCTGACAAGAACGGAGCGGGACGGCACGCGGCGCGTGCTCACGGCCACGCGCCTGCGCGCGGAGACGGAGACGGAGCTCACGGTCACGGCCTCGCGCGCAGCCGATCCCGTTACGGTCCGCCGTGCGGCGCGGGGCATCCTGCGCTGCAAGGCGCGGATCGTCCGCGTCAGTCCCTCGCTGCGCTGCGGCGCGCCGGAGACCGAGCTTCTCGTCTCCGGGCCGGGGGGCGGCGAGCCTCTGACGCTCCGCGGCCCGGAAAAGACGGCGATGTTCGACGCGCTGCTGGAGGCGCAGATGCGCTACCAGCGGGAGGCCAGAGCCGATCCGGTCTGGAACAAGCCGTGTTGAGCCTCGAACGCCACGCGCTCCTGACGCTCTCGGAAGCGGGACGCCGCCGGGTCTGGGCGCTGCGGGGATCCCCGCGCGCGGAGGATGAGGCCGCGTGGAGGACCTGGCCGGATATCCCGGCCATCTGCACCGGACGAAGGACGCCGGAGGGCCTGCTGCGCGTCGGCTTTTCCTATCCGCTGCTGCGCGGCGGCGTGCGCGTCCGCATCGCCTCGGCCGTGCCCGAGGAGGCGCTGCTCTCGTCCCTCACGCCCTGGGAGCTTCCCGCTCTCGCGGCGTCGCGCGGCGGCGAAGCCGCCCGGCTGGTCCGGGAGCACGCCGCCCTCGCGGCGGACTGCGGTGTGCGCCTCGGCGTTTTCGGCGCCGCGGCCATGGAGCTCGCGACGGAGCAGCCCTATCTCCATGAGAACTCCGATCTCGACCTCGTGATCGAACTCGCGGAGAAAGAGCGGCTGCGCGCCTTCTGGGAGGGGCTGAAGCGACGGGAAGAGCGCGGCGTTCGCGCCGACGTCGAACTGCGCCTCGCCCCGGAGCTCTACTGCAAACTGACGGAATGGATGCAGGAGAACAGCACCGTCCTGTGCAGGGGCGGCGCGAAGCCGGTTTTGTTGTCCCGCCGGACGCTTTCGGAGATCACGGAAGCATCCGGCAAGAAATAATCAAAAAAAACGGAGGAAAAACACATGGAAATCAAAGCGAGAGTTCCCGGCATGGTCGAAGCGCTGAAGGTCAAGGTCGGCGACGAGGTCAAGAAGATGGACGTCCTTCTGGTCCTCGAGGCCATGAAGATGCAGCAGAACATCCCCTCTCCCGTCGACGGCGAGGTCACGGAGATCAACGTCGAGGAGGGCGACCGCGTCAAGGCCGGCCAGGTGCTCCTGGTCGTCGAATGAGCCGCGGCCTCCACAAAAGAAAAAGGCTCCGTTCGCTTTAGCCGGGTGTTCATAAGACAGTTTTAATCAAAAAACCGATTTGGGCATCTGGCTGGCAGGGTTGGCAACAAAAGGAAGATGATCTGCATGTTCATGTGCAGG
>CAMVJF010000115.1 GCA_947167725.1 uncultured Clostridia bacterium
TCGTGACGATCTCGGTCTTGGTCGGCAGGGGGATGGGGCCGGAGACCTTGGCGTCCGTGCGCTTGGCGGCCTCGACGATGGTCTCGGCGGCCTTGTCGATCAGCTGATGATCGTAAGCCTTGAGGCGGATGCGGATCATGTTTTTGTTGCTTGCCATGGTGATTTTCTCCTTTTTCGTACGTGTTGGGACGGCATTGGGACCCGTCCTTCGGACCTGCGTACGGATGAGACCAAATTCCTGTACACACAACCGTGCGTATCAGACCACGTCCGAAAAACAAACCGGCTCGTTTCAAGCCGGTCGATCCTCCGTCCATGCGATATACGCGTGTACCGGATAGGTTTCTTCCCGCCCGATTGTGTGTCCGAACAGCGGCCGGACACCGGACATACTCCACGGAAGTTACCTTGTGTTTTCAACAAGCAATCTCCCGCTTCCTCGCAGTGCGTGCGCATACTTCTTCGCGCGCGCTTGAATAATATAACAGAGCGGTAACAGAAAGTCAAGCGTTTTTTCGTGATTTTCGCAGAATTTTTCTCTTTATTTTTGTTGATCTCTACAAATTGATTTTTTCATCCGAAACGCTCTGTATCTTGTGCCGGATCTCCTCCGCCGCGGGGCTCTCTACGCGCCGTAGAGCCGTCCTCCCGCGCGCTCTCCTCCGCCGGAGCGGGAGAGTAGAGCGCCGTTTTCACGGCGTAGCTTGCCTTTCCCGCGCCGCCGGGGATAAGCTTTAGGCGGCGCGGAGACGCGCCGCCCAAGAAAGAAAGGAAACCCGGACCACGGATTTCGGAGGTGAACGATGAGCTTTACCATTATGACCGACAGCGCGGCCAATCTGCCGCAGGCGTATCTGAAACGCCACCGCATCCCCTGCATCTCCTATTCCTTCCTCGTCGACGGGAGAGAGCCGGAGGAGCGGAGCTTTGACGCCAAACGCTTTTACGACGGCATGCGTGCCGGCAGGCGGGTCACGACCTCGCAGATCCCGCCGCAGCGCTACGCCGATTTTTTCCGCGCCGAGCTTGAAGCGGGGCGCGATATCCTCTTCGTCGGCATGTCCTCGGGCATCAGCGGCTCGTTCCAGTCCGCGAGCCTCGCGGCGTCGGAGCTGCGTGAGGCCTATCCCGGCCGGAAGCTGCGCCTTGTCGACGCGCTTGGCGCCTCGCTCGGCGAGGGCCTGCTTGTGATCGACGCGGTGCGCTGCCGCGCCGCGGGACGCACGCTCGACGAGACGGCCGACCGTCTGCTGGGCCGCCGCTACGGCGTATGCCAGGTCTTCACGGTCGACGATCTGCAGTATCTCAAGCGCGGCGGGCGGCTGTCGAACCTCGCGGCCGCGGTCGGCGCCGTCCTGCAGATCAAGCCGCTGCTCAAGGGCGACCGCGAGGGCAGGATCGTCTGCTTTGACAAGATCCGCGGCCGCCGCCGCGCGATCGAGGCCATGGCCGAGAGCTTCCGCCGCTATGCCGACGAGGGCCCTCAGACCGTCGGCATCGCCCACGCCGACTGCCCGGCCGACGCCGATCTGCTGACGCGGCTGCTGCGCGCGATCCGCGGCGATCTTGAGATCGTCACAGTCTGCTACGAGCCCGTGACCGGCTCTCACGTCGGCCCCGGCACGCTCGCGCTCTTTTTCAGCGGCGCTCCCGCCTTCCGCTGATCCCGCCGCGAAGCGGAAGGAAAGCGCCCCGGCCTGGCCGGGGCGCTTTCCTTTTTACAGGCTTCGCCGGGAGAGGAGCGGTCGCGCGCAGCGAGACGGAAGGGGTCTCCTCTCCGGGACGGCCCCCTCGCTCAATCGTCCTTTCTCACGCGCTCTTTGAGCGCCTCGGCCTCGCGGAGCAGCGCGCCCGCGCCCTCGTACAGGCGCTGTCCCGCCCCGGTGAGGGCGAAGCGGTGGCGGTCGCGCTCGCAGAGCTTCACGCCGAGCTCCCGCTCGAGCGCGCTGACGGCGCGGCTGATCGAGGAGTGGCTCTTATACAGCCGCTTCGCCGCGGCGCTGAAGCTCCCGGTCTCGCAGAGCGCAACGAAGTCGCGCAGCCCTTCGAGCTCCATCTCAGAAGTTGAAGGTCGCCGGCAGCAGCTCGGAGAGCTTGTAGCTGACGTAGCGGCCGCCGGCGCGGGCGCAGAGCACCTCCATATTCGGAGAAAACTCCGTGAGGAACTGGCGGCAGGCGCCGCAGGGCGTGCACCAGTTCTCGCTGTCGGCGTAGATGGCGATGCGTTTGAAGCTGCGGTGTCCCTCGCTGACGGCCTTGCAGCAGGCGGTGCGCTCGGCGCAGATGGTGCTGCCGAGGGCGGCGTTTTCGACGTTGCAGCCGGTATAGACCGTGCCGTCGTCGCACTCCAGCGCCGCGCCGACCGGGAAGCGGGAATAGGGCACGTAGGCGTTCATCGAGGCCTCCTTGGCCTTGGACATCAGTTCTCTGTCGGTCATTTTTCTCTCCTCCGTATGCTTGTTCTCTTTTCCTTCAGCTCAGGTCGATCTCCCAGTTCTCAAAGCCGTAGAGCGGGTTGCCCGCGTTGGCGTCCACGCCCTTGACCACGCCGCGGTGCGTGATGATCTGCTGCTTTTCGAAGGCCAGCGGGATGAGCGCCGCTTCCTGGCTCAGATAGTAGCAGAAGCCGTAGTAGGCGTTCGCGCGGCCCGCGTCCGCCGCGGCGAGGTAGTTGTTGATATAGGTCTCATAGGCCGGATCGCGAGAATTGGTATAGTTGATGTTCGTCTTTTCGTTGTCCTCATCGCGCACCTGCAGCAGCTCGGTCATGTCGAAGTCGTTGCGCAGCTTGACCTCGCCGTAATACATGTCGTACTTCACGCTGCGGTTCTCGCCGATCTCGACCTCTCCCTCCTCGAGCGCCTTGAGATAATCCTCCCAGCCCAGCTCGTAGATCTTCAGCTCGATGCCGATGCTCCGCAGATCCTGCTTGAGCTTCTGCACCATGCCGGCTTTCGCGCTCGAGTCGCTGCAGAGGATGATCGTCAGCGTAAGATCGCCCACGCCGCTCATGCTGTCGAAGAAGCCGTTGTTGTCCGCATCCTTCACGCCGAAGTTCTGCAGGATCGTTTTGCACTTTTCGAGATTGAAGCTCAGCGAATCGGCCAGTTCTGTCGGATAGGCGGCGCAGGTCGGATACATCGGCACCGCGGCGGCCACGCCGTTGCCGTGCAGCATCTCGTTGGCGAGGTATTCCCGGTCGAAGGCGAACTCCAGCGCCTGGCGCACGTTGTTGTAGCGGCAGGACTCGCTCTCCACGTTGAAGGCGACGAAGTGCATGTTCGTCGTGGCGAAGGTACGCGTCTCGTTCGAGCTGGCGTAGCCGAGGTTGGTGTAGCTGCTCGGGTCGTTAACGATCACGTCGATGTAGGAGTCCTCAAAGGCGGCGATGATGTCCTCGGCCGTGGAGTATTCCTTGAGATAGATCACGTCCACGGGCAGATGGTCATAGCCGTTGTGCCCGTTGAAGGCCAGGAGCTGCGTGCCGTCCTCGTTGAACATGTACGGGCCGCTGCCCATCGGGTGGGCGTCGCCGTTCGTGCCGACCTTGACCACCGGGATGTTGAGCAGCTTGATGAACTGCTTGTTCGGGATGCCGAGCGCGACGATGAGCTGCGTCTCGGTCCAGGACACGCCCTTGACGCTGGCGAAGCGTCCGGTGAAGCGGTCGGAGTTGATGCAGTACTCCAGCGACATGCGCAGGTCGTTGCCGCGCACGGGCGTGCCGTCGTGGAAGACGTGGGTCGTGTCATAGGTCAGGGTCCAGGTCTTGCCGTCCTCCGAACAGTTCCACTCGGTGATCAGGCCGGCCCCGTCGATCACCTCGAAGTTGTTGTCGATCTCAACGAGGTTTTCGTAGACCAGCGAGCAGATCAGCTGGTTGGAGTGGTTCGTCGCGACCGAGGGGATGAAGCTGTAGTTGCTGTTGGAGTTGAGCGAGAACACATGGTCCGCCGCATAGCCCTTCTCGATATCCCTGCCGCCCGTGGAAACGTAATCTCCGTTCTGGCCGCTGTCCCGCGCGCCGCAGCCCGCCGTGACGAACAGGGCCGCCGCGGCGAGGACGAGGGCAAGGGCTTTTTTGATCGTTGTCTTCATCTGTTTACCTCTCCGGCAGGACGATGGCGGCCGCCTGGCTGCCGCGCCTGCCCTTTGTATAGCGGTGGGACCAGTATTTGTCGTGGCTGCAGACCGTACATTCCCCGGACAGGTCGACGTTTTCCTCCCGCAGTCCGAGCTGCGTGAGCCGCCGCTTGTTCGCCGCGCGCAGGTCCACGAGCGTCTTGCCGTCCGCGCGCCGGACGAAGAGCCCCCCGGTCTCGCCGCCGAGATACCGCGCGACGGCCTGCGGCACGTCGTCGTCCGTCTCGAAGCAGCAGCGCCCGATGGCGGGGCCGAGGGCGCAGCAGATGCGCCCGCGCGCCGCGCCGAGCGACTCCATCGCCTCCACGGCGTTTTTGAGGATGTCCCCCACCGAGCTGCGCCAGCCGCAGTGCACCGCGGCGATCACGCCCGCCTCCCCGTCGCAGAGGAGCGCCGGCACACAGTCCGCCGTGAAGCACATCAGCGGCATGCCGCGCACGGCGGTCACAATGCCGTCGGCCTCATAGGGGACGTGCGAGAGACAGACGTGGCGGTCTTCCTCCGTCACGATCCGCACCGCCGTGCCGTGCACCTGTCTGGTGACGGCGGCGTCGTCGATGCCCGCGCCCATCAGCGCGCAGACGCGCCGGTAGTTCTCGCGCACGGCCTCCGGATCGTCGCCCCGGTTCGAGCCGAGGTTGAGCGAGGAAAAGATCCCCTCGCTCACGCCGCCGTACCGCGTCGTGAAGGCGTGCTTCACGGCGATCACGCTCGAGCTCATATAGATCAGGCCGTTTTCGTTGTGTTCGGTAAATGCCATCGTTTTTCTCCGGATCTTTCCTTGCCGCCCGTCCTGCCGCGCCTGCCTTCAGCGCGCGGGCGTCCGGGCCGCTCCCGGCGGCGTAAAGCCGCTATTCGTTCCTCCCGCAGCACTCCTTGTACTTGAGCCTGCGGCTGCCGTCGGCCTTCATCTTCCCGCAGGGACAGGGGTCGTTGCGTCCGGGCTTGGGCGCCTTTTTGACCGGCTTTTTCTTCTCCGGCTCGCCGCCGACGTTCGCCGCCGCGTTCTTCGCCACAGCCTTGCGCTCGACGGGGGCCTCCTTGCGGACGCGCACGGTGAAGAGGCGGCGCACGGTCTCCTCGCGGATGCCCTGCACCATGGCCTCGAACATGTCGAAGCCCTCCTGCTTATAGGCGTCGATCGGCTTGACCGAGCCGTAGCCGCGCAGCCCGATGCCGCGCTTGAGCTCGTCCATCGCGTCGATGTGGTCCATCCAGTACTCGTCCACGACGCGCAGCATGATCACGCGCTCGAGCTCGCGCAGCAGCGGCGTCTCGCCGTCGGGCATCAGCCCGAAGTCCCGCTCCCGCTCGGCGTAGACCTCCTTCGCGATCTGCTCGACCTTCTCCGTGAGCTTGTCGCACTTCGCATAGCCGCCGAAATCCTCGAGCCGCAGCGTGCCGCGGCGCAGGAAGAGCTTTTCAAAGGGCTGCAGCGCGTCGTCGAGCTGCTGCTGGCTCTCCGCCCCGGTGCCGCCGAGACCGTCGTTGACAGTCGTACGGATGAAGTCGTGCACCATGCCGAGGATCTGCTCGCGCAGATCGACGCCGTCGAGCACCTTGCGGCGCTCGTCGTAGATGATGCCGCGCTGCTGGTTCATCACGTCGTCGTATTCGAGCACGCTCTTTCTGGTCTGGAAGTTGCGGCTCTCGACGGTCTTCTGGGCCTGTTCGATGGCGTTGGAGGGCATCTTGTTGTCGAGCGGCATATCTTCCTCGACCTT
>CAMVJF010000116.1 GCA_947167725.1 uncultured Clostridia bacterium
CTTCGGCGCGGAATGCGCGGTGCTGCTGAAGAGCGACGGCTCCTTCCCCCTGAAGAGCCCCTGCGAGCTGGCGCTCTACGGCAGCGGAGCGCGCCGCACGATCAAGGGCGGCACCGGCTCGGGCGAAGTCAATTCCCGGTGCTTTCGGACCGTGGAGGACGGTCTGGAAGAGGCCGGCTTCACGATCACCAGCAAGAGCTGGCTGGACCGCTACGGGGCGCTGTATTCGGAGGCGAAGAAGCGCTTTATCCGCGAGCTGAAGCGCTCCGCTCTGAAGCGCGGGACCCTGGCGGTCCTGGACAATATGGGCGCCGTGATGCCGGAACCCGAGTATGCGCTGCCGCTGGACGCCGCGGGCGACACCGCCGTGTATGTCCTGTCGCGCATCTCCGGCGAGGGCTCCGACCGCAGGGCGGTCCCCGGCGATATCCTGCTGACCGCGACCGAGACGCGGGATATCCTGAAGCTCAATGAAAAATACAAAAACTTTCTTCTGGTGCTGAACGTCGGCGGCGTGGTCGATCTCAGCCCGGTCATGGAGCTGCGGAACATTCTGCTGCTCAGCCAGCTCGGCGTCGAGACGGGCGACATCCTGGCCGATCTCATCCTGGGAAGGAGCGTTCCCTCCGGCAGACTGACCACGAGCTGGAGCGCGTGGGAGGACTATCCGGGCATCGGCGAGTTCGGCGAGAAGGACGATACGCGCTACCGCGAGGGCATCTACATCGGCTACCGCTATTTTGACAGCGCGGGCAGGAAAGCCCTGTTCCCCTTCGGCTTCGGCCTGGGCTATACGAGCTTCGCGCTGAAAGCGAGCGAGGCCGCGGAAGAGAAGGGCCGGATCAGTCTGCACGCCGCCGTGGAAAACACCGGCCGCTTTGCCGGCAAAGAGACCGTGCAGCTCTATGTCTCCGCACCGCAGGGAAAGCTGGACAAGCCGTACCAGAGCCTCGCGGCCTTTGCCAAGACCGGCGAGCTGCAGCCGGGCGAGAGCGAGGAGCTGACGCTGTCCTTCGACCTGCGCGAGCTCGCCTCCTACGACGCCTCTCGTGCGAGCTGGATCCTCGAGCCGGGCGACTATGTGCTCCGCCTCGGCGTCTCCAGCGCGGACACCGTGCCGGCCGCGATCGTCCGTCTCGACGGCGAGACGATCGTCCAAAGCGGGAAAAACTGCCTCGGAAAGCCGGACTTTGCCGACTGGAAGCCGGAGAAACCGGCGGAAGAAGCGCTCGGCGGACTGCCCGTCCTGCCGGTGAGCGCCGGCGCGTTCATAACGCGGCGGGTGGACTATACCCCGCGCGAGGAGATCGACCCCGAGATCACGGCGCTGACCGACGAGGAGCTCTGCTGTATAAACATCGGCGCGTTCAAGCGGAAAGGCTCTGCGAGCGTCATCGGCGAGGCGGCCCAGTCCGTGGCCGGCGCCGCGGGCGAGACCGTAACGATAAGAGAAAAGGAGATCCCCGGCATGGTTATGGCGGACGGACCCGCGGGTCTGCGCCTGAGCCGTCAGTATACCCGGGATGAAAAAGGCGTGCACGCCATCGGCGGCGGCATGCCGGAGAGCGTGATGGAGCTGATGCCCGCGCCGGCCGCCTTCGTGATGAAGCTGCTGGACGGGAAAGGCGTGACGAAGGGCGAAATCTTTGAGCAGAACTGCACCGCCATCCCGATCGGCACCGCGATCGCGCAGAGCTGGAACCTTGCCTTCGCCGAGCTCTGCGGAGACGTCGTCGGCGACGAGATGGAGCGCTTCGGCGTGCAGCTCTGGCTGGCCCCGGCGCTGAACATCCACCGCAATATCCGCTGCGGCCGCAACTTTGAGTATTTCTCCGAGGACCCGCTGATTTCCGGCAGCTTCGCCGCGGCGATCACCCGCGGCGTGCAGAAGCACCCCGGCTGCGGCACGACCGTCAAGCACTTTGCTGCCAACAACCAGGAGAGCAACCGCTACGGCAACAACAGCCTGGTGAGCGAGCGCGCGATGCGGGAGATCTATCTGCGCGGCTTTGAGATCGCGGTAAAGGAGAGCCAGCCGCACGCGCTAATGAGCTCGTACAACCTGCTCAACGGCATCCACACCTCCGAGCGGCGCGATCTGATCGAGGATGTGCTCCGGGCGGAGTTCGGCTTTGAGGGCGTCGTGATGACGGACTGGATCATCGGCGCGATGTACGGAAGAAAAAACAAGTACCCGGCCCCGAACGCCGCGAAGAACGCCGCGGCGGGCAACGACCTGACGATGCCGGGCGGCAGGGGCGATCTCAAGGCCATGATGAAGGGCCTGCGGGACGGCGTCGTCACGCGCCGCCAGCTCGAGATCAACGCCACGCGCGTCGCCCGTCTGGCAAAAAAGCTGCGGGCGGAAAAGCAGGAGAAATAGCATGAAGGCGATTCGACTGAGAACGGAATACCTCTTTGATCCTCTCGGCGTGGATTTCCAGCATCCTCGCCTCATGTGGAACTGCGAAGGCGGCAAAAAGCAGACCGCGTATCAGATCGTGACCGGGAGCTGGGACAGCGGCAGGGTCGAGAGCGCCTCCATGCGCGCCGAATACCCGAAGCCGCTCCCTGACCGCGAGCGCGTGAACTGGCGCGTTCGGCTCTGGGACGAGAACGGCGAGCCGGGCGAATGGAGCGAGGCCTTCTTCGAGACGGGCATCTCCGCCTGGCAGGCCAGATGGATCACCGGCAATTACACGGTGAACAGGAAAGAGCGCTTTCCCGTCGACTGCTTCCGCAAGGCTTTTATCGTGAAGCAGCCGGTGAAAAGCGCGCGGCTCTATATCACCGCCTGCGGTCTGTACGAGGCGCGGCTCGGCGGAAAACGGATCGGCGACTTCGTGATGGCGCCCGGCTATACCGACTACCGCAGGCGCGTGCAGTACCAGAGCTATGACGTCGCCGGACTGCTGCGCGAGGGAGACAACGAGCTCACCGTGTTTTTGGCCGACGGCTGGTACCGCGGCTCCTGCGGCGCCAACGGCATTGTGAACCAGTACGGCACCGAGACCAAGCTGCTCGCGCAGCTGGAGATCACCCTCGCCGACGGCAGCGTTCAAACCGTTGTGAGCGATGAGACCTGGGACTGGTCGAACGACGGTCCGATCCGTTTCGCCGACAACAAGGACGGCGAGACCGTCGAGGCCTTCCGCACGCCGCTCTATCTCGGCAGGGCGAAGCTCACAAAGTACAAGGTCGTCCCCACGGCCTCCGACAATGTCCCGGTGCGGGAGCATGAACAGTTCAAGCCGACGCTGCTCACCACGCCCTCGGGAAAAACGGTGCTGGACTTCGGGCAGAACATCCAGGGCTATGCGTCCTTCTCCTTGAGCGCGCACGCCGGACAGCGCATCTTCCTGCGCTTCGGCGAGATGATCGACAAGGACGGGGAATTCACCCAGAAAAACATCCAGATTGCCAACCGCGGCAAAACGACGCCGCTGCAGCAGGTGGAATACTTCTGCGCCGAGGGCTGGAACGAGTATAAAACGACCTTTGCCGTCTTCGGCTTCCGATATGTGCTGGTGGAGACGGACATTCCCTTCAAGCCCGAGGACTTCACGGCCCACGCCGTCTATTCCGATCTGGAGCGTACGGGCTGGTTTGACAGCTCGAGCGAGCTGCTGAACAGATTCTTTGAGGCCACGGTCTGGTCGGCCAAGGGCAACCATCTGGACATCCCCACCGACTGCCCGACGCGCGAGCGCCACGGCTGGACCGGCGACGCGCAGCTCTTCTTCACGAGCGCCGCGTATCTTTTCGGCTTTGCTCCCTTTGCCCGGAAGTATCTGCGCGACGTCTACGACTGGCAGAAAAAGAACGGCAGGCTGCCGCACATCGCGCCGGAGGGCGGCTCGGATTTTTACATGTGGACGATGAACGGCTCTGTCGGCTGGTCGGACGTGGGCGTGCTGATCCCCTGGCGCTATGCGGAGATCTATCAGGACGAGACGATCCTGCGCGAAAACTACGACGGTATGGCGAAGTACGCCCGCTTCATGGAAAAGCGCGTCGGGAAAACGACGCCGATCTTCTCCGAAAAGATGAAGCTCTCAAAGGAAGCGCAGGAGTATCTTGTCAACATGGGCCAGAGCTACGGCGAATGGGCGGAGCCCGTCGACATCGGCGGCGGCTTCCGCTGGCAGGATTTCGTCAATCCCCATCCCGAAGTCTCGACGGCTTACACCGCGTATATCATGCGCCTCATGAGCGAGATCGCGCAAAGGCTCGGCCATATGGACGACGCAAAGGAATTCCGCGGCTATGCCGAGGGCTGCAAAAAGGCCTATCGGGAGCTGGTCTCCGGCGGGACCTACACGCTGGACACCGATCGGCAGGCACAGCTCGTCCGGCCGCTGTATATGGAGCTGCTGGACGAGGAGCAGACCGCATTTGCCCGGAAGCGCCTGCTTTCGGCGCTGGAGCATTACGGCTGGCGGCTCGGCACAGGCTTTCTGTCCACGCCGCTGATCCTCTACGTGCTGGCGGACTATGACCTTGAGGCGGCGTACAGGCTGCTCGAAAACGAGGAGATCCCCGGCTGGCTGTCGATGCCGAAGGCCGGCGCGACGACGATCTGGGAGAGCTGGGAGGGTCCGAACTCACAGGAGGGTGTCGCCTCGCTCAACCACTACTCCAAGGGAGCTGCGGTCGAGTGGCTGTTCTCGACGATGTGCGGCATCCGCATAACGGGCGAAAACCGCTTCACGATCGCGCCGCGTCCGGGCGGACACTTCACCCATGCCGCCGCAAAATACAACAGCGTCTGCGGCATGGCGGAGAGCCGCTGGGAAAAGCGGGCCGGCAAGACCGTCTACTCGGTCCGCATCCCCGCCAACTGCGAGGCGGAGATCGTTCTCCCCGGCGGCACGCGCGAGACCGTCGGCGCGGGCGAGTACCGCTTTGAGGAATGAGCGTTATGACAAAGCAGATGACCGATCTGGACCGAAAACAGACGCTTCGGGATATCTACCGTCCCAACCGCTACGCGCTTGACGACCGCTTCGTGCTGCGCGACGACAAAAAGCATCCCTTTGCCGTGATCTGCCCCGGCGGCGCTTACAGGATCGTCGCGAGCTTCATCGAGGGCACGCCAGTCGCGCGAAAGCTCAATGGGCTGGGGATCAGCGCCTTCATCGTATACTATCGCGTTCGGAAAAGGGCGCGCTACCCGCATCCGCAGGAGGATCTTGCCCGCGCCGTGCGGGAAATCCTGGAGCATGCGGAGGAATACGGCGTCGATCCGAACGACTATTCCGTCTGGGGCAGCTCCGCGGGCGGTCACCTGGTCGGGTGCTTCGGCACGGAGAGCATGGGATATGCCCGCTATCGGCTTCCGAAGCCCCGCGCGCTCGTGCTGAGCTATCCCGTCATCTCCATGGAAGGCGCGCTGACTCACCGCGAAACGCATGACAATCTGCTCGGCACTCACGCGGCCGCGGCGACGGAGCGCGCGGTGAGCGTCGACAAGAATGTGACGGCGGCTTATCCGCCGACCTGTCTCTGGAGCGGCGATGCGGACGCGACCGTCGACCCGGAGAACACCCGCCGCATGGCCGCCGCGCTGGCCGCCGCGGGCGTGCCCTTTCGCTGCGAGATCTTTCCCGGCGTCGACCATGGTGTCGGCCCCGGCAGCGGCACGGCGGCCGAGGGCTGGATCGAGCGCGCGGTCGAGTTCTGGAGAGAACAAGCGACAAGAAGCAGATGAGAACAAAGGGGTGGTCTTTTTTGAAGATCTGTCTCGCCATCGACATCGGCGCCTCCTCCGGCCGGCATATCGCGGGCTGGATGGAGGACGGCGAGTTGAAAACCGAAGAGGTCTACCGTTTCCCCAACGGTGTCACCGAGC
>CAMVJF010000117.1 GCA_947167725.1 uncultured Clostridia bacterium
ATAAGTACTTTACGACTGTATCTGTGGAACTAACTGCAATTCCTTCAACAGCATGAAAAGACCTCCATCCAAAACTTCAAGTTATGATAAATAGAAACAAAGGATATTGGACACTTCCGGGCGATTCGTCTACAATGTTTAAGGGGGAGAGTCCGCAACGGCGCGCAATCCGGCGCATCCCGGCAACTTCCTTACCGTTCAGTATATACGTTCCAGCGGCAAAAGGCAAGGGCTTCGTCCCGGCTCCTATTCGTGTGGAATATATTAGCAGCAAAAAGGGAAAGGAGACTTCGCCATGGACGATCTGAAAAAGCGGATCAAGGCGCGGAGCGGGCGCATGATCGCCGAGCTCTGCGAGATCTGCCGTCAGCCGAGCATCTCGGCGAAAAACGAGGGCGTGGAGGAATGCGCCGCCCTGATCGCGGAGAAACTGAAGCTGCGCGGCTTCGACGCCGAGGTCTGGGAACTCGAGGGCTCCAAGCCGGCGGTCTACGGTTATCTCCCCGGCACGAGCGGAAAAACGCTGCTGTTCTACGGACACTACGACGTCGTCCCGGCCGAGCCGCTGGATAAATGGACCTATCCGCCCTTCGAGCCCACCGTGGACGGCGATCTGCTCTACGGCCGCGGCGTCGGCGATCACAAAAGCAGCTTCGTCGAGCGGCTGCACGCGGTCGACGTCCTGCTGGAGGAGGGCCCGCTCCCCGTGGGCGTCAAGTTCTTCCTCGAGGGCGAGGAGGAGCTGGGAAGCCCGAACCTCGGGCGCATGATCGACGCGCACCGCGAGCAGCTCAAGGCGGACGCCTCGCTCTACGTCGGAGGCTTCAAGACCGACATGGGCAAGACGCAGATCCGTCTCGGCAAGAAGGGCAACCTCGCCGTCGAGCTCTCCGTCGCGAGCATGAGCAAGGACACGCTCTCCTATCGCGCGGCGCTGCTGCCGAACGCGGCGTGGCGCCTGGTCAAGGCGCTCGCGACGCTGACGGACGAGAACGACCGCAGCGCGATCGACGGCTTCTTCGACACGGTGAAGGAACCCACGGCCTATGAGCGCAAGCTCGTCGAGTCCATCCCCTTCTCGGCGGACAAGCTGCGCGAAGCCTACGCCGTGGAGAAACTCAACGGCGGGCTCGACGGCGGCGAGGCCTCGCTCGCGGAAGTCTTTGCCCCGGTCTCCGTGCTCTGCAAGCTGCAGGCGGGCTTCCCCGGCAGCGGCTTCAAGGCGGTGCTGCCCTCCACGGCGGCGGCGCACATCGAGTTCCAGCTCGTGCCCGACCAGACGCCGGACGAGGTCCTCGCCCTGCTGCGCGCGCATCTCGACCGCCGGGGCTTTACGGACGTGCAGCTGCGCGTCATCAACTCCCTGAACGTCGGCCGCACCCCGGCGGACGCCCGGATCGCCCAGGTCGTGATCAACACGGCCCGCGAGGTCTACGGGGAGGATCCTGTGGTCGTCCCGCTCGCGGGCGGCGCCGGACCCTGGGAGCTGCTGTACAACATCGGCATGCCCATCATTTCCGAACCGGGCGTCGCACACGCCGGCTCGAACTACCACGCGCCCAACGAGAACATCCGCATCTCCGACTACCTGCTCGGCGTCGAGCACATCGCGCGTCTGATCCAGTCGTTTTAACCGATCCCATATAAAACTGAAAGGAGAACCCAAAATGAAGAAACTCATCGCCCTGCTTCTTGCTCTTGTGATGGTCCTGGCTCTGGCGGCCTGCGGCACCGCAGCTCCCGCGCCGGCGCCCGCCGCGCAGGACACCGCGCCGAAGGAGGAGGCCGAGCCCGCTCCGGCGAGCGTCGACAACTTCCCCGAAAAGCCCCTGAAGGTCATCCTCGGCTATTCGCCCGGCGGCGGCGTCGACGTGTCCTTCCGCCTGCTCCAGCCCTATCTGGAGAAGGAGCTCGGCCAGCCCATCGAGATCGTCTACCGTGAGGGTGCGAGCGGCCAGATCGCCTGGACCGGCATCGCCGACGCCACGGCCGACGGCTACACCTTCGGCGTCTACGCCAGCCCGATGCTGGAGTTCAGCATCCTGACCCAGAATCCCTCCTACACCATCGAGAGCTTCGACTTCCTCGGCACCTACACCTCCGAGCCGCAGATCATGCTCGGCCAGAAGAACGAGACCCGCTGGTCCAACGTCGCGGAGCTGCTTGCCTACGCCAAGGATCACCCCGGCGAGGTCACCTTCTCCACCAACGGCACCCTGAACGACGCTTATCTCGGACTGAAGATCATTGAGGATCAGGCCGGCGTCGAGTTCAACATCATCCCCTTCGAGGGCGGCAACCCTGCCCGCAGCGCGCTGGTCGGCGGCCACGTCGACGGCTGCGAGACCCAGCTCTTCTCCGCGCAGAGCGTGTGGAACGACACCGAGATCCTCGCGATCGTCTGGGAGAAGAACGAGTACACCAGCGTCACGAACGCCCCCACCTTCAATGAGGCCACCGGACTGAACGTCCCGAACCTCGGCCAGACCACGGGCTTCATCCTGCCCGCCGGCGTCAAGACCGCGTTCCCCGAGCGTTATGAGAAGCTCCAGAGCGCGCTCGAGGCCGCCATGGCCAACCCGGACTATATCAAGGCGCTTGAAGAGGCCGGCCAGCTCGGCAAGGCGTACTTCCTCAACGCCGCGGACACCACCGAGGCCGTCGTTACCAACATGGGCCTCGTGGAGCAGTACAAGGATCTGTTCGCCGACTGATCCGCAATCTCCTTTAGAACCAACAGAGCCGCCTTTTCGGGCGGCTCTGCGAGGATAATGACATGAAAAAGAACAATCACTGGCTGAGATTCTTCTGGAGCAAGCTGACCGTGCCCGCGTTCATGGTCTTCTTCATCATCTCCTTCTTCGTAAGCAGTCACAGCCTTTCCAAAACAAGCACCCAATATCCGTATTTTCTGCTCATCGTCCTGTCGCTGCTCGTCCTGGTCATCCTGATCCGCGAATTCCGCGCCGATGCGCGCGAACGCGGCGCGGAAGAGGGCGGGACCGCGGAGGAAGAGAGCTCCGGCGGCTTTGCCGGCGCGTGCAAGAGGATCTGGGCGAAATGGTACAAGCAGATCGGCTTTGTATTCATCTCCCTTTTGTATATTGTTTTTATATACTATGTGGGCTATTATGTATCCACCTTCCTCTTCGCCTTCGCGCTCGCCCGCCTGCTGAAGGTCAGGCCCGTCCCGGCGCTCGCCGTCGCGGCCGGGATCACGGCGGTCACCTTCCTCATGCTGACCTTCTGGCTGAAGGTCAGCATGCCCGCCGGTCTGCTGATATAGCCGCGAGGGGAGGAGAACGATGGAACTTCTGCAACAGCTTGCCTCGGCTTTTCTCAGCCTGTTTTCCTGGCAGTATCTCGGCCTGATCCTGCTGGGCACCTTCGTCGGCGTCATCGTCGGCGCGCTGCCGGGCTTCGCCTCCGGCAACGCCCTGGCGATCATGCTGCCCATGACGGTGGTCTTCGAGCCCGCGGCGGCGCTGATCTTCATGTCCTCGCTGTATATGGGCTCGGCGTACGGCGGCAGCATCACCGCCATTCTGATCAACACCCCCGGCACGCCCGACGCCACCGTGACCGCGATCGACGGCTATCCGATGGCGCGCCGCGGCATGGCGGACGAGGCGATGGGCATCTCGCTCGGCGCCTCCTGCCTGGGCGGCCTGCTCTCGATCCTGATGGTCGTGCTGATCATCCAGCCGATGAGCAAGTTCACGCTGGCCTTCGGCCCCTATGAAATGTTCGCCGTGGGCATTTTCGGTCTGTCGATCATCGCCGTCATCCTCGGCGGCGACACGGTCAAGGGCCTTGCGGCGGCCGTGCTCGGCATGCTCTTCGCCTCAATGGGCGCCGACCCGGCCAAGGGTATGGCGCGTCTGACCTTCGGCTTCATCCAGCTCTACGACACGATCCCCTTCGTCCCGGCGGTCATCGGCCTGTTTGCCTTCTCCGAGTTCATGTTCATGGTGGATAAGGAGCAGGTCGCCACCGACAAGCTCCGCGCGATGGACGTGGGCAAGGTCAAAAACGTCTGGCGCGGCGTCGTCACGGCGATCAAAAAGCCGCTCGCGGTCCTGCGCGCCTCGGTGATCGGCTTCGTTGTCGGCGTCATCCCCGGCATGGGCATGGCGGTCGCGACCTTTGCCAGCTACGGCATCGCGAAAAACACCAGCAAGCACCCGGAGGACTTCGGCACCGGCATCCCGGAGGGCGTCATCGCCGCCGAGGGCTGCAACAACGCGGTGGTCTCGGGCTCGCTGGTCCCGACCTTCGCCCTGGGCATCCCGGGCAGCTCCACCACGGCCGTGATGATGGCCGCGCTGATGCTGCACGGCGTGGTCCCCGGTCCGGAGCTGATGCGCAATTACGGCTTCACCGTCTACCAGGTCTTCGGATGCCTGCTGCTGGCCGTGGTCATCATGTTCCTCATCGGACTGTTCCTGGCCAAGTGGCTCTCGAAGATCACGATCATCCCCAACAACATCCTCGTCCCGATCATCAGCGTGCTGATCTTCCTCGGCGCCTTCGCCTGCCGCCAGGTGTTCTTCGACATCGGACTGATGTTCTTCTTCGGCATCCTGGGCTACGCCATGCGCAAGCAGGGCTATCCGACGGTGCCGCTGCTGCTCGGCCTGATCATCGGGCCGACGGTCGAATCGAACATGATGCGCGTGCTGCGCATGTGACGCGGCAATTCATCTCCAGCCCCATCTGCATCGTGCTTTGGCTGGCGGTGCTCGCAAGCCTTACCCTGCCCTTCTTCCTGAAGAAAAAGAAAAAGAGCTGAGAGACCCGCGAAGGTCTCCCGCCCGGAGGGATCCCATGAACAAAAGGAAAAAGCTGCGGGAGCTGATCACAGACTCCCGGACCTACTACGTCCCCGGCGTATTCGACTGTATCGGCGCGATCTCGGCCGAACAGACCGGCTTTGAGACGGTCTCGATCTCGGGCAACGCGATCGCGGCCTCCGTCTTCGGTCTGCCGGACCTGGGGCTCATCACGATGAGCGAGGTCGTCGAGGCCTCGGCGCGCATCGCCGCAAGCGTCACGATCCCCGTGATCGCCGACGCAGACACGGGCTACGGCACGGCGATGAACTTCCGCCGCACGGTGGAGTGCTTCGAGCGCCGCGGCATCGCGGGCATCCATGTGGAGGACCAGATCTCGCCGAAGAAGTGCGCCTATTACGGCGGCCTGCATGAGGTCGTCCCCGCCGAGGAGCAGGTCAAAAAGCTCAAGGCCGGGCTCGACGCGCGCGAAGACCCCGACTTCTGCGTGATCGCGCGGACCGACGCCCTCGTCAGCTTCGGCGTCGAGGAGGCGGTGCGCCGCGCGAACCTCTATCTCGAGGCGGGCGCGGACATGGCCTTCGTCGTCGGCTGCAGGACGCGGCAGGAGATGGAGACGCTCGCGCGCCGCGTCGAAGGCCCGCTCATGGTCATCATCAACGACACGAGCGAGCTCAATCGCTTTACGAAGCAGGACTTCGCCGACATGGGCGTCAAGTTCGTCATGTATGCCGCGACGCTGCGCTGCCTCCAGCTGCGCCAGTCGCGCGAGGCGCTCGCCGCCCTGCGCGAGGCGGGCAACACCCGCGCGGTGCTCGGCCGTCTCGCCTCCGCCGCCGAGTTCCAGGCCCTGACGGGTCTCGAGGCGGCGCAGGAGCTCGAGCGCAGATTCAGCTGATCGCCGCCCCGCGGCGGCAGAGCGCCCAACACAGTCGGCCCCCGTCCTTCCGGACGGGGGCCGTTTCTTTTCTCCGGCCGCGCCGCGGCCGGCGGGCTTCGCCCGCACACGGGAAGCGCGACGGAGAACAATAAGAAGGCAGGCGCCG
>CAMVJF010000118.1 GCA_947167725.1 uncultured Clostridia bacterium
TGTTAAGGGCAACTGATAAAATCACCGCACTCTACTGCCGCCTTTCCCAGGAGGATGCTCTCGAAGGCGAGAGTAATTCCATCAGTAATCAAAAACGCATCCTCAGCGCATACGCGAAAGATCACCATTTTCTGAATCCGGTTTTCTTCGTTGACGACGGATACAGCGGAACGGATTTCGACCGGCCCGGCTTCCAGGAGATGTTGGATGAAATCGAAGCTGATCATGTGGCTGTGGTTTTGACAAAAGATCTTTCCCGCCTTGGGCGCAATTCCACCATGACCGGCATGTTTATCAACATCACGTTTGCCAAACACAACGTTCACTACATTGCGATCAACGACAACTTCGACACGCAGAATCAAAACAGCGTGGACAACGATTTCGCAGGGATCCGCATGTGGTTCAATGAGTTCTATGCCCGCGATACCAGCCGAAAGATCCGCGCGGTCAACAAAGCCAAGGGCGAACGCGGCGAGCGACTGACCGTCAATGCCCCTTACGGGTATCGGAAGGATCCCGAGAACAAGAAGGAATGGATCGTTGATGAGGAAGCCGCACAGGTCGTCCGTCACATCTTTGATCTCTGTATGGAAGGCCGCGGACCGATGCAGATCGCGAAACAGCTGAAGGAAGAACAGATCCTGAATCCGACTGCATATAAGCGCAAGGAAGGGATCAAGACTCCGAATCCGGAAACTGCCGATCCGTATCATTGGAACACGAATACGGTTGTTCACATTCTGGAACGCCAGGAGTACACCGGCTGCACGGTCAACTTCAAAACCTACTCCAACTCCATTTGGGACAAGAAGCAACGGGAGAATCCGGAAGAAAACCGAGCCGTGTTCTACAACACCCACCCGGCGATCATTGATTTGGATGTGTTCGACAAGGTGCAGGAGATCCGACAGCAGCGTCACCGCAGGACGAAAACAGGAAAGTCCCATATGTTCTCCGGGCTCGCTTACTGCGCGGACTGCAAAGCAAAGATGTATTACTGCACGGCAAGTACCTTCGAAGATCGGCAGGATCATCTCGTGTGCTCGACCTCACGGGGATCGGATTCCTGCTCGACCCACTTCATTAGAGCTGTCGTTCTGGAGCAGTTGGTCTGGAAGCACATACAGATGGTCATCGACTATGTCATCCGCTACGAGGATTTCTTCCGGGCTAAAATGGAACAGCGGCTCCGTGTTGAGAGCAGCGAGATCCTGCGGGTAAAGCGAAAGCAGCTTGACAAGGCGGAGAAGCGAATTCTCGAGCTTGACAAGCTCTTCGTAAGGATTTACGAGGATAATGTAGCCGGGAAGCTGAGCGATGAGCGTTTTTCTGTCATGAGCAGCAGCTACGAAGAAGAGCAACAGGCGCTGAAAGCAGATGTGGAAACGCTGCGGCAGGAGATCGAAGCACAGGAACAGCAGAATCAGAATTTGGAACTGTTTATCCAGAAGGTCCATCAGTATGCGGATCTGGACGAATTGACCGCTTATGCAGCCCATGATCTGATCAAGGCGATCTATATCGGAGCTCCGGATAAGAGCAGCGGAAAGCGTCGCCAGAGCATCAGCATCTGTTATGATTTCGTGGGCTTTATCCCTCTGGATGAACTGATGAAACAGGAAACGGCATGACCCGTAAGTCATGCCGTCCCTGCAAAACACTATAAAACTGTTTTACGACACCCGCCCATTCCCGCCGTCTTTTTGTGATTATCGCGTTGTTTGCGTCTCCTCTTCAGAGCCGTAGCCCGCCTCACGCAGCAGCCGCTCGGCCCGGCGGGAGGAAAGCGTCCCTTTCCAAAAGCTCTGCTCATATCCGGCCCGTCTGGCGAGATGGCGGTCGAGCTCTTCGCACTTGTCCGCATCCGGCGTGTGCCGATACGCCTCGGGCTGATCGGCGGAGGCACGCAGCCGCAGCATATCCGGGACCGCGTCGTAGCCGAGATCGTCCAAATAGTCAATGTCGATGTGCTCGGCTCTTCCATCCAGATAGCGATCGACGTTATACTTTGCGATCACACGGTTGCTCCCCGGGAGGGCGAGCAGCAGGAAGAGCGCGACCGTCACGCCCAGCGCAAGAGGAAGCGCCTTGAAATCCGGCGAAAACTGCTTGATGAGCACAAGGATGAACAGGAGCGTGAGCAGCAGCATGAACCAGGCGGCGTGCAGACGGTCGGGCGTGAGCCCGAAGCGCGTCACATAGAGCCACAGCTTGGATACGGCCGTCGCGAGAAGGACGAGCGTGAAGAGCGCAAGAACGACGCACAGCGCGCGGCGAAAGCGTTCAAAGCCTCTCCGCACATAGCGCGAGAGCGCAAGCAGAACGAGAAAGTTCAGAAAGGCCACCGCGCAGAGCTCAAAAAAGCCCTCCCGCGCATAATCTGCATAGCCCGTCGTAAAGTCGGAATAGCCCAGCTCATAGGGCAGCCGAAGCGCAAAGCCCGAGGTGAAGTAGTCCAGCTGCGAGACGAAATAGATGACGTAAACCGCAAGCAGCGGAATCACGGCGGTGCACGCGCTCAACAGCGGCAGGATGCGCCGGTGCTCGGCCCTGACGCGGATGCGCTCGGCCTCGAGCTCTTTGTTCGGCCTTCCGAGGACGGACGCGTGATAGAGCCCGAAGACGTACATCGCCACCGGAATGCCGCCGAGGAAGAGCGCAAGGTGCTTGCCCGGGTCCTCCACCTCGAAGCGGAAGAGCTTTTCCGTCAGCTCTGTGAAGGCAGCGTCGTTGGACAGCAGCCCGAAGGCGATATAGGTCGGGATCACGGCAAGGAAGAGGCCGAGCAGCACCTTGAGCGCCGTGCGCCCGACGCCTTTTCCCTTCGGCGGCACAAGCGCGGCGAACAGACGGCCGAAGCGCGAGAAAGGGAAGACGACCCAGGCGCGCAGCAGGTCGGCGCCGATCAGATCGCTCCACGCCCCCTCGAGCGTGTTGCCGCTGACGGCAAAGACGAGATACGCGTACGCCGCAATCAGATAGGCAAAGCAGAGAAAGGCGTGGAATTCATTGTCCCAGATCAGCGCCGAGACCAGCGCAAGCGCGGCGGAAAACAGCACGAGCCACGTCACCGTCGTAAAGCGACAGCGGCCGCGCAGCAGGATGAGGAAGGTGAAGGCGTAGATCGAGAGCGTCAGCAGCGCCGCGGCGAGCGGCTTTTCCGACATCGGGAAGACGCGCCAGAAGAAATAACCAAAAAGCAGGAGCAGCCAGGCAAAGAGCGAATCGATCGCCCGGAACTGCGGCCTTGATGGTTTGGATTCGTCCAGAACAGGGGATAGGGACGGAGCATCGTCCATAATCAGTCCTCCTTGTATTCGAGAATATCCTCCACGCGGCAGTCAAGCGCCCTGCAGATCGCGTCGAGCGTGGAGAAACGGATCGCCTTGGCCTTGTTGTTCTTCAGGATCGAGAGGTTGGCGAGCGTGATGCCCACTTTGTCGGAGAGCTCGCCGAGCGACATTTTTCGCCTGGCCATCATCACGTCGAGGTTGATCACGATCATATCGGCACCTCAGACGGTCAGATCGTTTTCGGCCTTGATGGCGGTGGCTTCCTCGACGACGTTTTTCACCACGCGCAGACAAAGCCCGAGCAGCACGGCCGTAAAGGACAGCACGATCGCGATCAGGTAGTACCAGGTCACAAGCAGAAACACGATGCTGACGGCGATCGCGCACCAGCTCACGCCGCGGATGAGCGCGACGGCCTTCACGGTAAATACCTCGCCCCTGTGAACGAGCGAGAGCAGACGAAACAGAAGAACGTCCGCCAGCATGGCGAAGAGCAGGATGAGATAGCCCGCGGCCATGATCAGCACGCCGTCGCGCAGCCCCAGCGGCCGCACGGCGGCGGGCGCGATCAGCTGCACGAAGTGCGGCAGGATCACGGTCGAGCAGATGAGAACAACAAAAAACAGGACGGTCAAGACCTTGGAAATCACGAGAGAAGCATTCTTGGAAATCTTCAGCATTACAGGCGCCTCCTTTTGCATGCGCCTCAAGCATAGCACAGGTTATATCGAATGTCAACGAAAATTTATCGAAAAACAATAAATACAATTTCAAAAACCCCGCTTGACAAATCTGCGATAAGGGGTATAATAAGTCTAGAACACATGAACAGTTGTTCATATAATAAAATGACAGGAGGACGTCGAGATGAAGAAAAGCTACAAGATCGAGGTCGACTGCGCCAACTGCGCGAGAAAGATGGAGGACGCCGCCAAGAACACGGAGGGAGTCCGCGACGCCGTGGTGAACTTCATGGCGCTGAAGATGACCGTGGAGTTTGAAGAAGGCGCGGACGTCCGCGCGACGATGGAGAAGGTCCTCAAGAACTGCCGCAAAGTGGAGAGCGACTGCGAGATCGAGATCTGAAGCAGCGCAAAGCCCGCGCCCCCGGACTGCCTGAAATCTGGGGGCTTTGTTTTTTGACGAAAATGGTGTATACTATAAACACAGGACGAAGGGGGGAGAGGACAGTGGAGAGAAGGAACGAGGCGGAGTGCTGCGAGAGCGTCGAGGTCCATGAGGACCTGCTGAAGCTCGTCCGCGCCAAACTGCCTGAGAACGAGAAGCTTTTCGATCTTTCGGAGCTCTTCAAGGTTTTCGGCGATCCCACGCGCGTCCGCATCCTCTTCGTCCTCTGCGAGGCGGAGCTGTGCGTCTGCGATCTGGCCGAGGCCCTGCACATGACCCAGTCCGCGATTTCTCACCAGCTCGCAATCCTGAAGCGCAGCAAGCTCGTCAAGAGCCGGCGGGAGGGGAAGTCCGTTTTCTACTCGCTCGCCGACGACCATGTGCGCACGATCATCAGTCAGGGCATGGAGCATATCAGCGAGTAGTAAGTTTACATAATCTTGGCGGAGCCAGCGCTCCGCCTTCGATATTTCGGGAGCGACGATGCAGAAGCGACCCTGCCAAACCGCACAGAGGATCATCTGCGCCGCGGGACTTGTCCTGCTGGCGCTGCTTTTCGTTCTCTGGTATCGTGCCGAGCTGCCGCGCGGCTGGCCGCTCGTTTCCGCCGCTCTGTGCCTTCTTCTCTTCGCGCTTGTATGCCTGCGCTTTGTTCCGTGCTGGTTTTCCTTCTGGTTCGGAGAAGAGAGCGGCACTCCGCCGGAGGGGAAGCCCGTCCCGCTGCCGCGGCTGTTCTGTCTGGCGCTGCTCTACGGCGCGTTCAATCTTTTCGCGGTGGGCTGTGTCCTTCATTATGTAAACCACGATCTCACCGCAGACCGCTTCTGGTCCTTCTGGACGTCGGCCGACGCCTATCACTATCTCTGCATTGCGGAGGACTGGTATCTCTCCGAAGGGATCCTTGACCGGGTCGTCCAGCTGGTATTCCTCCCCGGCTATCCGCTGGCCGTGCGCGCGATGACGCTTCTTGTCCCGAGCTATCGGGCCTCCGGCATGCGCGTCTCGGCGCTCTGCTTTGCCTGGGGCGTGTGCGTGTTCTATCGCCTGGTCCTGCTCGACTCTGCTGAGAAATGCGCGCGGCGCGCGCTGCTCTTTCTCTGTCTCATGCCCGGCGCCTTTTTCTATTTCGCGCCGATGAGCGAGTCGCTCTTTCTTCTCCTGTCTGTCAGCTGCATTTACAGCGCGCGGAAGCGGCGTTGGTGGCTCGCGGCGCTCTGCGGCGCCCTGGCCTCCTTTACGCGCTCGCTGGGGCTGATGCTCTTCGTGCCGCTCTTTTTCGAGATCGTCCGCTCCTTTGTCCGCGGCGATAAAGAC
>CAMVJF010000119.1 GCA_947167725.1 uncultured Clostridia bacterium
ATCAGCCCGTCCGCGCCGGGCCCGCTTTTCCCGTCGCATAAGCGCAGGGCGAGGACGTGAAGGTCCTCGCCCCGGAGCTCGCCGCGGAGATCCTCCGTCAGAACGAAGGAGTTGCCCGCGCCGTGCATCTTGGTATAGCGCATTTTTTCCTCTTCCGGCGTCTCGGCTGCAGCCTCGGCGCTCTTTCTCGCAAGGGCTCTCTGCAGCCAGTCCTTGCCGTCGTTGAAGCGGGAGACGATGTAGGAGGCCACATAGTCGCCGGCCGCGTTGACCATCGTGGCGGGAGGATCGACCAGATCGCCGATCGCCTGGGCGATGGGAAAGGCGACTGCCAGCTGCTCGGGGAAGAACAGGGAGCAGAGCACCAGCTCGCCGGTGCCGCCGCCGCCGGGGATGCCGGACATGGCAACGGAGGAGACCGTCGCGACGACGATCGCGAGCAGCGCGTCGGTGGTGGCGAAGTCCTTGCCGAACATGCCGAAGAGGAAGGCGACCTTGATGATCGCGCTCATGCCGGAGCCGTCCATGTTCATGGTGGCGCCCATGGGCAGCACGATGTCGGTGACGTCCTTGGAGATGCCGGTGTCCTCGGAGACCTCCATGTTGGTGGGGATCGTCGCGACGGAGGAGCAGGTGCCGAAGGCGACCGCCGCCGGACGGAAGAGGTGGCGGAACATGGTCCTGACCGCCCCCTTGCCGCCGCCGAAGCGGGCGTAGAGCGGGAAGATCAGGAACATATAGGCGAAGGAGACGATGTAGTAGAGGATGATCGCGCGGGCGTAGCTCGACACGAAGTCGGCGCCATGGGCGGCGACCAGCGCGGCGAAGAAGCCGAAGAAGCCGATCGGGGCGTAGAAGCTGATGAGCTTGATGACCTTCATCAGCACCTGGGTGATCTCCTCCAGAAGCTTCGCGACCCTGGTCTCGGGTCCGCCGCACATCTGCACGCCGAAGCCGAAGAAGATGCCCGCGATGATGAGCTGCAGGATCGAGCGGCGGCTCCAGAGATCGGGGAAGTCGGGCTTGGTGAAGAAGCCGACGATCAGCGCGCCCGCACTCATCGGCTCGCTGGCGCCCGGTTCAAAGACCGGCTCGCCGGTATAGATCGGGATGAAGCGCACCAGCACGTACATGATCACCGAGGCGATGATCGTCGTGCACATGAAGGTCGCGACGGTGGTCCCCATCAGCTTTCCGGCGCGCTTGACGTTCTTCATGTTCGCGATGGACGAGGAGATGGAGAAAAAGACCATCGGCACGACGACGCAGAACATCATGTTGATGAACAGCGTGCCGAGCGGCTCGAGCGCGCCGGCGCCGTCCCAGACGAAGCCGACCACGATGCCGAGCACGATGCCGAGGATCATCGTAAAGAAAAACCAGTTATTCTTCAAAAACTTTGCCATGACGGATTCCTCCCTGTGCAGTTTTCTGTCTCATTATATTTCACGAAAAACGCAAGGGCAATGGCATCCTGTGCTTGAAACCTTGCAAAAAGTGCTGTATACTGGCCTTATCTTGAAAGGAGAGCGGAACATGGCCAAGGGACGGACCGTTGCCCGCGAGGGCTATCTGAAGGAAAACTACCGTTATTTCCACCTGCGGGACACGGCGGGGGCCGAGCGCGACTTCCATTTCCACGAATTCGACAAGGTCGTGCTGCTGATCTCCGGCCGCGTGGACTACGCGCTGGAGAGCAGCGTCTACACGCTGCGGCCCTGGGACGTGCTGCTCGTCAAGCATCACACGATCCACAAGGCGCTGATCGACAAATCCGAGCCCTACGAGCGCGTCATCCTCTATCTCGACCGCCGCTTTTTCGACCGCATGATGCCCGACGCGGGGCTCTTCGACTGCTTTGACCGGGCCGACGAGCGCGCGGAATACCTCTTCGCCCCGGACGGGGAGCAGCGCGCGAAGCTCTCCGAGCTGCTGCGCGGCATCGAGGAGAACCTGCGCGGCGAGGCCTACGGCCGTCAGGCCATGTGCGACGCCTTCGTCGTCCAGCTCCTGGTGCTGCTCGGGCGTCTCTCCTCCAGTGGCGGCGGCGCGCGCGCGGGGGAGGGCGTACACGACGACAAGATCGCCGCGGTCCTCTCGTACATCAACGAAAACCTCACGGCGCAGCTCGACGTGGAGCAGCTCGCCGCGCTCGTGCACATCAGCCGCTATCACTTCATGCACCTCTTCAAGGCGCAGACCGGCACGAGCGTCCACGCCTATGTGCGCCAGCGGCGGCTGATGCGCGCGGCCCGTCTGATCCGCGAGGGCATGAGCGCCGCCCGCGCCGCGGAGGAGTGCGGCTTTGCCGACTACTCCGCCTTCCACCGTGCCTTCACCGCCGCCTTCGGCCTCAGCCCCGGCAAGCTGAAATAGCGTTCCCCTCAGGTTGAACGTCTCCGGCCGCCCCGGCAGCGCCCCTTCGTCGCGGCGTCGGCGCGCTTTTTTGCTCCCTCCCGCCGCGGCATGAGCTTTGCGGAGCCGGGAAGCTGCGGCGGCCTGCTCGCCTCGACGCGCGCCCAGACCGCTTCAAATCCCTCGAAGGGCTTCTTTTCTCCCGTTTCCCTCCCCTCCTCTCTCCCGCGCCGCCGGCGGGCGGCGCGCTCGCTTCCCTTCAGCCTATGCCCGCACTTGCAAAGACGTGCGATTTGTGTAATAATATTTGACAGAAACTTAGATCGGAGGCTTTCAGGGATGCCGAGATTTTTTATGGCCGGAACCAATTTCAAGGGCGGAATGGCCGTCATCCGCGGCCGTGACGCCGAGCATGTGCGCGTGCTGCGTCTGCGTCCGGGCGAGGATCTGATCATCTGTGACGCGCAGGGCACGGATTACAAGTGCCGTCTTGTCAGCGCGGAGCCCGACCAGGTCGAGGCCGAGGTGCTCGAGGTCGTCAAATGCCCCGCCGAGCCTTCCGTCGCCGTGACGGTGCTCTGCGGCCTGCCGAAGGGCGACCGGACGGACTATATCATCCAGAAATGCGTCGAGGCGGGCGCGAGCGAGATCGCGTTCTTCAACTGCGAGCGCTGCGTGGCGCGGCCCGAGACGCCGGAGAAGAAGCTCGAGCGCTGGCAGCGCATCGCCGAGGAAGCGGCCAAGCAGTCCGGCCGCGGCATCATCCCGGCCGTGAGCTGGGCGGGCGAGTTCGCCGACGCGCTGAACATCGCCAACCAGAAGGAGCTCAAGCTCTTCCTCTACGAGACGGGCGAGCGCGAGGGCCTCGACAGCGTGCTCGAGGCGAACCGGAGTGCGAAGAGCGTCGCGCTCATCACCGGCCCCGAGGGCGGCTTCGCCCCCTTCGAGGCGGACCTGGCGCGCATCGTCGGGCTCCATGTCTGCTCGATGGGCGAGCGCATCCTCCGCTGCGAGACCGCGCCCGTCGTGGCCGTTACCGCCGTCATGTACGCCACCGGGAACCTTTCGTAAAACGCCGCACAACAGAAAAAAGCTCTTTCAGCGCAAAGCTGAAAGAGCTTTTTTGTTTTGTCATTTCAGATGTCCACGCCTTCCTCGCGCAGCCTCTGCCGCAGCTCGCCCGCGTCGCCGTGAAAGACGATCGGGTGCAGGCCGCAGAGGAAGGCGGCCTCGGCGTTGTTGATCGCGTCGTCGACGAACACGCACTCGTCCGCCGTGAGCGAGAAGGTCTCGCACAGCAGCCGGTAGATCTCCGGCTGAGGCTTGACGAGCTTCACGTCCGCGGACACGAGCGTGCCGTCGAAGAAGCGGCTCGCCGGGACGCGCGGCCAGTAGTCGTGCTGGCGGCAGGAGGCGTTGGAGAGGAGATAGATGCCGTAGCCCTTTGCCTTCAGCTCCCCGATCAGCTCCTCCATGCCCTCGACCGGCAGGATCGGACGGTCCCACATGCCGACGAGGCGGCGCGCGGTCTCGTGCAGCCGCGCGGGGAGGCGGCGGCAGATGATCTCCGCCGCCTCGGCGTCCGTGAGCGAGCCGCGGTCCATCCGCGCCCACTCGAGGGACTGATACACCTCGCGCTTGAGCAGGACCCTGTCCTCGCCCTCCGCGCCGGCGCGCGTGAGGAACAACTCGGGGTCAAAGCGCAGCAGCACCTGCCCCATGTCAAAGACGATGCTTTTGATCATGCGCTTTGCTCCGCCGTACGGTTCAGAAGCTCAGGCTGCCCAGCGAGACGCACTTGCCGCCCTTGCGGTCGAAGAGCATGATCTTGTCGCCGCCGATGTTGAAGCGGATCTTCTCGCCGATCTTGAACAGCGTGCTGCCGAAGACCACGCCGGTGAGCAGGAACTCGCCCACGCGGACCTTGATCGTCGACTCCATGCCGGTAGGCATCGCGCCGTAGATCTCGCCCTCGACCGCGCCGTTCGGGTCGATCTCGATGAACTCGGGACGGACGCCGAGCACGAAGTCCTCGTTCGTCAGCACCGGCTCCTCGAGCAGCGCGTCGTCCTCTTCGACGACCTTGGAGATATGGTACTTGAAGGTCTCGTCCTTATTGCCCTTCTCGACGTAGCCCTTCTCCTTGGCCGCTTCCTTCAGCGCCTCGGCCTCGGCCGCGACGGCGGCGTCCCGCTCGGCGAACCACTTGGCAAGCTCGACGCCCTCTGCGCTGCGGAACTTTGCCTTCAGCCCGCCGAGCGCTTCGAGAGAGATCGTGCCGTCCTCTTCCTGGCGTCCCTTCGCCTCGATGAAGTTGATCGAGGGGTTGCCGACGAAGTCGGCGACGAAGAGGTTGTTCGGGCGGGCGTAGACCTTGAGCGGCGCCTCGTACTGCTGGAGCACGCCGTTGTTGATCAGGCAGATCTGCGTGGCGAGCGTCATGGCCTCCATCTGGTCGTGCGTGACGTAGACGAAGGTCGAGCCGGTCTCGACGTGCAGACGCTGCAGCTCATAGCGCATCTCGAGACGCAGCTTCGCGTCGAGGTTGGACAGCGGCTCGTCCATGAACAGCACGGAGGGCTCCGGCGCGAGCGTACGGGCGATGGCGACGCGCTGCTGCTGGCCGCCGGAGAGCTCGGCCGGGTAACGGTCCATGAACATGCTGATCTTGACGATGCGGCTGACGCGGCGCACGGAGAGGTCGATCTCCTCCTTCGTGAGCTTGCGGACCTCTTCGACGACCTTGCCGTCCTTGACGTACTCGAAGTTCTCGTTCAGTCCGTTCGCGGCGACGGCGTCCGCCGCCTTCTTGGCGAGGGCGGCCGCCTCGGCGGAGACGTCCCTGCCCTCCTCGATGTGGTAGGCGAAGAGCTTTTTGGCGGTGAACTGCGAGATGGTGTACTCGTCGATCAGCTTGATGATGACCTTTTTCTCGTCGAGCTTGCCCTTCTTGTCGCGGCATTCCTCGATGACGCGCCTGACGTCGGCGGGATTGCGCAGGATCTCGGCGAGACGGGCGTTGTTCTTGGCCTCGAAGTTGATCTTCGGCATGGACTCCTTGATGTTCGACAGACCGAAGGCGATGTTCTCATAGACCGTCATGTTCGGCCACAGCGCGTAGTTCTGGAACAGGAAGCCCACCTTGCGCTTGTTGGCGGGGATATTGATCCCCAGCGCGCTGTCGAACACGACGCGGTCGCCGATGGTGATGCGGCCGCTGGTGGGGGTCTCGAGACCGGCGATCATGCGCAGCGTGGTCGTCTTGCCGCAGCCGGACGGGCCGAGCAGCGTGACGAAGGCGTTGTCGCCGATGACGAGGTCGAGATCATCGACAGCGTAAAAGTTTTTCCAGCGTTTTGTGATATGCTCTAATTTGATTTCCG
>CAMVJF010000120.1 GCA_947167725.1 uncultured Clostridia bacterium
ACGCCGTTGATGATGTTGTCGTAGAACTTGGGCTTCATCAGCACCTTGTCGATGCGCAGGATGAAGTGCGCGCCGTACTGGCTGGTGATGCCGTTGAAGTTTTTGTAGGGGGGCGGATAGCAGCCGTCCTCGAGCTTGCGGCCGATGTCCTCGTCGGCGTTCTCCAGCTCGCTGACCCAGGTGCACTCGAAGACCTGATAGGCCTCGGCGACCACCTTCGGGCGCGGCGTGGAGGGATCGGCCTCGATGCACAGGCCGTCCTCCAGCGTGAAGCCGAAGTTTTTCATCTTCTCCGCCGGAGTGTCGCCGGGCCAGCCCTGGGCGACGATCTTCTTGTGATAGCCGCGCCCCTCGGGCATGAAGTTGATGGCGACCTGTTTTCTGCCCGCCAGCAGATGCTGGGCGGTGTTGGAGCTGTTGCGCGCCTCGAGGATCATGGCGTAGTAGCCCTTGCCCGCGATGTAGTAGGGGAAGCACAGGGAATAGGAGCCCACGGAGGTGCTGCCGTCCTCGGCCAGGGTCGAGAGCATCACGGTCGGCATCGGGATATACGAGCTGGTCTGATAGAAGTTGTCTACGATGCGCAGGTCTTTGAAGCTGCTCATGGTTCTTTCCTCACTTTCGTATATAAAAAGGATGATTGCGCTGTTTCACGCTTCCGCGCGTAGAGCAGGAAGCACAGGACCATGCAGACCTCGCCGAACATACTGATGTAGAAGATGAGGTCGAAGTTGCCGGTAGCGGGACCGAGCGCCGAAAAGGCGAACATCAGGAGGCCCGAAAGGAAAAGCAGCGGCGTCTTTTGTCTGATCCAGACGACGATGCCCGCGAGGATCAGCGGCACGACCGTGCCGTAGGAGAGCACGCCGCTGACGGCCTTCGCCCATCCGGGCGTGCCGTCGCCTGAGGTGTAGCGCACGACCCCCGCGACCTGCTGCGGCACGAGCTCGGTCGCGAAGCCCTCGGCGATGCCGAACGCGATCAGCACGCCGGTAAAGACCCAGACAGCCGTCTTCCAGCGCTTGCCAAGCCCCAGCGCATAGACGCAGATCGGGAAAAGCAGCGGGATCAGCGCGCCGTGGAACACGAAGCGCAGGCGGCTGTACGGCAGGATCGCCTCGGGGAGCTCGACGGAGGCGCCGAGCGCGAGGATCAGCGCGTCGTAGAAAAGCCCGACCGCCACGAGGCAGGTCAGCAGATAGAGGATATTATTCTTTTTGTCCTCGCTCCGCGCGTATCTCCGCCAGGCGAGGATCGCGATCAGCGCCTGGATCGCGGTGATGACGCGCAGCCCCATAGGGCAGGAGGCGAGCAGCAGCTCCCTCATCGTAGTCACCTCTCTTGTCTGTTTTCGGCCGTTTCAAAGCGGTTTTCTTCTATTTCAAGTATAAGTCGAATGGTTAAGATTGTCAATCGCAACAGCGTCTTTACAGGGCGGCGCGGTTTTGCTATAATGGCCCTGTAAGGTTTGAAAACAGGCGCTTTTTTTATTTTTCGGAGGGATAAATATGAAAACGATACCACTCGGCAGCACCGGCTTGACCGTCACGAAAACGGCGATGGGCTGTCTGCCGCTGCAGCGCTGCGACAGGGACTACGGCGTCCGTCTCCTGCGTGCCGCCTTCGAGGGCGGCATCCGCTATTTCGACACCGCCAACGCGTACAGCGACAGCGAGGAAAAGATCGGTCTTGCGCTGAGCGGCGTGCGAGACAGGATCGTTCTCTCGACCAAGAGCCGCGCCTGGGACCGCGAGGGCATCCTCCGGCACATCGAGAACAGCCTGCGCGTAATGAAAACCGACTATATCGACCTCTTCCAGTTCCACCAGGCGCCCGAGATGCCCGACCCGAACGATCCCAACGGCGCCTACGCCGGCGCGCTGGAGGCAAAGCGGCGCGGCTGGATCGGCCACATCGGCGTCACGACGCACCGCGTCGGCGTGGCCGAGCAGTGCATCGAATCCGGTTATTTCGAGACGCTGCAGTTCCCCTTCAGCTACATTTCCGCCGACCGGGATCTCGCCCTGGCCGAGAAGTGCAGGGCCGCCGGGATGGGCATGATCGCCATGAAGGGTCTCGCGGGCGGTCTTCTGACCAATCCGCGCGCCTGCCACGCCTTTATGAAGCAGTATGACAACGTCGTGCCGATCTGGGGCATCCAGTATCTCGAGGAGCTCGAGCAGTGGCTCGCCGTGTCCGAGGAGGACCCGGACATGGACGAGGAGCTCGCCGCCGTCATCAGGGCCGACCGTCAGGAGCTCGCGGGCAGCTTCTGCCGCGGCTGCGGCTACTGCATGCCATGCCCCGCCGGGATCGAGATCCGCAACTGTGCGCGCATGGACCGTCTGCTGCGCCGTTCGCCGTGGCAGAAGTACATGACCCCGGAGTGGCAGGAGAAAATGAACCAGATCGAAAACTGCATCGGCTGCCGGAGCTGCGCGCGCAAATGCCCCTACCAGCTGGACACGCCGAACCTGCTGAAATACATGCTCAAGGATTACCGGGAGTTCTACGAGTCCCACAAGGATCAGCTCTGAGAGCGCCGAAAAGGAAAAGAGGCTGCGAAACCATGGTTTCGCAGCCTCTTTTAATCCTTGAGGAAGCGCAGCTCGCCCGTGAGGATGTCGTAGACGGCGCCGGCGATCCGCGCGACGCCCGCCTCGGGGTGTCCGGCGAATTCCTCCCGCAGCCGCGTAACTGCGTGCGCCGCGTTCTTCTCGCAGGCGCGCAGAGGGTCGCGCTCCTCGCCGATCGCAAGACGGATCTCGTCGGTGATATAGCCGATAAAGCCGCCGCTCTCTCCGGCGAGCGCCGCGCCGACCGCGCCGCAGCCGGTATGCCCGAGGACGACGACCAGCGGGCAGTGCAGGTGCGCTGCGGCGTACTCGACGCTGCCGAGCTGGTGGCGGTCCAGCACGTTGCCCGCCACGCGGATCACGAAGAGCTCGCCGAGGGCGGCGCCGAAGATACGCTCGGGGATCACGCGCGAATCCGAGCAGCAGATCACGATCGCCCAGGGCTTCTGTCCCTGCAGGGCAGTCGTCTCGCGCAGCGCGGCGTCCTCCGCGGCGCGGGAGAGCGCCGCGCGCGCCGCCAGCCGTTCGATCAGATCGTTATGTTCCATTCTGTCAGCCTCCTATGATTTTGGCCCACAGCGGCAGCGTCAGGGCCGAGAGCGCCGTGGAGAGGAAGATCAGCTTGGCCGAGAGTTCCCGGTTGCCGCCGTAGATCGTGCAGAGCATCGTCGAATTCGTCGCGGCGGGCATGGCCGCCATCAGCACGAGCGTACTCTTGAGCACGCCGTCCGCCTCCGCGCCGCGCAGCAGAAGCAGCGCAAGCGCGGCCAGACCGAGCAGCCTCAGCAGCACATAGGGGATCGCGCGCCACTCGCCGAAGAGCGAGCGCAGCGGCACGCCGCCGAGCACCGAGCCGATGATGAGCATCGCGCAGGGTGAGGTCGCCTGGCCGAGGAAGGCACAGCCGTCGAGCACGAGCGAGGGCACGCGGATGCGCAGCATGTAGAGGATCGCGGCGGTGAGCCCGGCGAGAAAGGCCGGATTGAGGATCTTCCTCCACGGCAGCTTGCCCGCGAGCAGATACACGCCGAGCGAGAAGCAGATCAGATTATAGGGGATGTTCAGCAGCGAGGCGTAGAAGGCCGCCGACGGCCCCAGCACCGCGGTGCAGACCGGGATGCCGATATAGGTCACGTTGCCGCACATCAGCTCGAAAACGTAGACGCCGCGGTCGTTCCCCGGCGCGCGGATCACGAAGGCGAAGAGCAGCGCGGCAAGGCCGCTGAAGAGGAAGAGCAGCGCGCTCAGACCCAGGGCGAGCAGCACGCCGCCCGCCTCCACGTCCGCGGGCGTGGAGAGGATCGCGGAGAAGAGATAGAAGGGCAGGATCAGCTTCACCACGAGATTCGACAGCGTCCCGGTACCCTTCTCGCTGAGCACGCCGAGACGGCGGCAGGCGAAGCCCGCGGCGATGCCGATGAATATGACGATGATCTGGTGCAGCGCGGCGGACACGGTCAACTCCCCTTTTGTTCTGTTTTTTTCCAGTATACCATGCCCCGGCGCATTAGGGAAGAGCTCACGGGAAATGAAAAAAAGATTTACAGAAAAGGTCGGATTTGATAAAATATATTGTCAGTGAGGGTGATTCTCTCACAGCAAACTCGTTTTTCACGGAGCGGGGAAAAGGCCGGACGCCGTTCCTCCCCGTTCTGCTTCCGTCGGATCCGCGTGCCGATCCCGTTGCGGCGGCGATCTGCCGCGTCCCGGTATCGTTCTGCGGCAAGCTCCGTTTTATGAAAGGTGGAACTGCATTGAAGGAAAAAATCTTGGCCTTCTTCCTCGGCCGGCGTTTGGAGGACACCGAGCTGAGTGAAGAAAAATTCAACGTCCTCTGGGGCATCCCCATTTTCGCCAGCGATGCGATCTCTTCTGTCAGCTATGCCGGAGAGGAGATCCTGCTGGTGCTGGTGCCGGTGCTCGCCATGGCGTCTTTCCGCGTCTTTCTGCCGATCGTCGCGGCGATCATCTGTCTGCTCGCCATCCTCGTATTCTGCTACCGTCAGACCATTGAGGCTTACCCGGAGGGCGGCGGCGCGTATATCGTGGCCTCGGACAACCTGGGTGAAAAGGTCGGTCTGATCGCGGGCGGGTCGCTGATCATGGACTATATTCTGACCGTGGCGGTCAGTTCCTGTGCGGGCGCCGCAGCCATCACCTCGGCCTTCCCTTCCATGCTCCCGTACAAGGCGCTCCTTGCTTTTGCCATCATCTGTCTGCTGACCTGGGGCAACCTGCGCGGCATCCGCGATTCCTCCGTGATGTTCGGCGTGCCGACCTATCTGTTCATCCTGACGATGTTCTCGATGATTGCGACCGGTATCATCAAATACAGTCTCGGCATGGCCACGCCCGCCGAGCAGGCCGTGATGACGGCGAATTCGGCCGAGCTCGCGAACGACGCGATGCTGATCCTGATCCTGAAAGCCTTCGCCTCCGGCTGCACGGCGCTCACGGGCGTGGAGGCGGTTTCGAACGGCGTGCCTAATTTCAAAGAGCCCGCTCCGAAGCATGCCAAGAAGGTGCTGCTCGCCATGGCGAGCTTCGTATGCATCATCTTCTTCGGGGTCAGCCTGCTGATCTCGCTCTACAAGATCGTTCCCTCCGAGGATGCCACCGCTGTCAGCATGCTGGCCGCCGCCGTGTTCGGCAAGGGCAGCGCCATGTTCTACGTCACGCAGGTCATGACCGTGGTCATCCTCTCCCTCGCGGCGAACACCGCCTTTGCGGATCTGCCGCTGCTGATGAGTCTGATCGCAAGCCACGGCTATCTGCCGAAGCAGCTTGTCAACCGCGGCTCGCGTCTGAATTTCTCCAACGGCATTTTGTTCCTCTTCGCCATGGCCTCGATCCTCGTGTTCGTTTTCCGCGGCAGCCAGCATCTGCTGCTGCCCCTGTATGCCAGCGGCGTGTTCATCTCCTTCTTCCTGAGCCAGTTCGGTATGCTCACGCACTGGCGCAGGCGCAAGGGACCGCACTGGAAGTTCAAGGCGGCAGTCAACGGATTCGGCAGCGTACTGACCGGCACGGTGCTGATCATCATCGTGATCATGAAGTTCGCGCGCGGCGCGTGGGTCGCGCTGCTGCTGATCTTCCTGTTTATTATGATCATGCTCAACATCAAGC
>CAMVJF010000121.1 GCA_947167725.1 uncultured Clostridia bacterium
TGCCGGAGAGCGCTTCCTGGATCTGGTCGAGCACGGCGTAGCGGTGCATCATCTCATCACCAAGCCGTTCAAACTGTGCCATGAGCTTTTTTGACGGGCGCAGACCCTGCTCGTTAAAGTAGTAGTCTACCGTGTCCTCGTAGAGCTTGCGCGCCTCCTCGTAGCGGCCCATGGAGGCCAACGCCTCCATCGTCACGGGCTCCCAGTCAGCCAGGGGATCAACCTTGGCGGCGTATGTGCCCAGCTCCTCCATCTGAAAGAAATCCTGATGCAGGCGCAGCAGCTGCGAGGCCTTCTCCACACAGCCGCAGAACATCTCGCGGTAGCGGCGCGCCTCGTGTGCGGCCCAGATGACGGCCGCCTGCATGGGCAGGAACTCCCCAGTGTAGCAATGGCAGGCATCCAGATACAGCGCGATCCGCTCGTTTTCGTCCTCCGCGCTCTCCGCCTTCCGGCAGAGCTCTTCAAAGCCCGCCGCGTCCTCGACCAGCGGAATCTCCCCCGTCCAGAAGAACACGCCCTTTTTCTGTTCGATGTAATTGACCGGCGGCAGGCCCGCCTGCTCGAGTCTTTTCTTCGCGTTGTAGATCACGCTCTGCAGGGCGTGGTGGATATTGCTCATGTCGCGGTCCTCGAAGAGCAATTCTTCGAGCTTGTCACGGCTCACGCCCTTGTCCCGGTTGTGGATCAGAATCTGCAGCAGGTAAGCGAACTGCGAGCCGTTGGCCTTGGAGCCGCCGGCGATCAGCTTGCCGTTCCACTGCACGGAGAAGCCGCCGAGCATCCGCACGTACAGCACGTTTTCCTGCATGTCCGTCATTCTCATGCCGCGGCCCTCACATTCCCAGCCGCTTGGCCATCGACTCGTAGTTGACGCAGCTCAAAAGCGCGGTGTCGCGCGTGATCCGGCCCTCGCGGTACAGCCGCAGCAGGCTGCCGTCCATCGTGCACATGCCCTCGGCCGCGCCGGCCTGCATGGCCGACTCGAGCTGATGGAGCTTGTCCTCGCGGATCATGTTGGCGATGGCGGTCGTGGTCTTCATGATCTCGAAGACCGGCAGCTGCCCGCCGTCGACGGAGGGCACGAGCTGCTGGCACACAACACCGCGGAGGATCTGCGCGAGCTGGATCTTCACCTGCTTCTGCTGATTGGCGGGAAAGACGTCGAGGATGCGGCTGATCGTGTTGGCCGCGGAGCTCGTGTGCAGGGTGCTCAGCAGCAGCACGCCCGTCTCCGCCGCCGTGATGGCCGCGGAAATCGTGTCGTAATCGCGCATCTCGCCGAGCAGGATCACGTCCGGGCTCTCGCGCAGCGCCGAGCGCAGCGATTCGAGATAGCCCGGCGTGTCGATGGAGATCTCGCGCTGCGTGACGATCGCCCTGTCGTGGCGGTGGATATACTCGATGGGATCCTCCATCGTAATGATGTGGCAGTCCCGGCTTTTGTTGATCCGGTCAATCATGCAGGCCAGCGTCGTGGACTTGCCCGTTCCGGCCGACCCGGTGATGAGCACAAGCCCCTTCTTGTTCTCCGTGAGCGAGAGCACGCTCTCGGGAATGCCGAGCGCGGCGGGATCCGGCAGACCGAAGCGGATGACGCGGATCACCGCGGCCAGCGAGCCGCGCTGCCGGAACACATTGACGCGGAAGCGCCCGAGCCGGGGAACGGCGAAGGAAAAATCGTCGTCCGCGCCGCGCTCAAGATTGGCCCTGCTGCGGCCGCCGACCGTATAGATCTCGTCGACGAGGGCCCGGATCGCGTCGGGCATCAGCGTTTCGCCCTCCATCCGCCGCTGGCGGCCGCCGCACTTGAAGGTCAGGGGGAGGCCGGCGACAAGAAACACGTCCGCGGCGTCGGCCGCGACCGCCTTTTGCAGGATTTCCAGAATGTCCATGGCTTATCCTTCCTTTCCGAAGCTGCCGCTCCAGAGATTGTCGATCGTTTCTTTCTGCTTCCAGAGCTTTTCCTGGCTCCAGGAGAGCACCGTCCAGCCGCCCTGTCCGTCGTCGAGCAGCGCGATGCGGAGCAGAAAGCCGTCCCGCTCGAGTTCGACGCGGCGCATGCCGTCCTCGTCCGGCTCCGGCGCGGCCTCAGTCCCGGCGCTGAGCCGGCACAGGTATTCCTGGCCGTCCTGTTCGAGCGCATAGCGCGCCTGCACGGTCTCGGCGTATTTTTCGGCCAGGCGCAGGTCCGCCCGCGCGGTCGTGAAGGTCAGGATCGCGAGGATCGCAAGACAGATGCTGATGACCGTCAGCAGCAGAGCCAGCGGGCCCAGACGGACCGGGGCTTTGTTCATGACGCCGCCCCCTTCCGGTAACGGGCTGTCTCCAGCGTGTAGACAGGCGTCTCCTCCTCCGCGGCATAGACGGCGATCCGGCTCACGACGAGCGCGGCGTCCTCCGCAGAGGGCTCCCAGCTCAGCGTCAGGCGCAGCGCGCCGCTCCCGTCCGGGCAGGGACTGCCGTCGGCGAGATAGGCCGCTTCAAGCCCGTTTGCCGTGACGCGGACGTTGCCGCCCTCGTCAAGCAGCGCCGCCGCCTGCGCGGCGCTGTCCGCGGCAGATGCGGCCTCGGCCGCATTGGCGGCGAGCGTGACGGCCTGTGTGAGCCGCCGCGCCTCGACGCTCCGGGCGCGCGCCGAAGCGAAGACCCCCGTCAGCACAAGGATCATCGCCGCAAAGGCCGCGGCAAGCAGAAGCGCCTCAAAATAGAATGAAGTCAATTGCTGTCTTTTCACGGCGCCGCCTCCTCTGCGCTGCGCAGACGCAAAAGCGTCCGGCCCGCGTCGGTAAGCACGCTTACCAGGTCGTTTTCACCGAGCTCGACGGAAAAGCGTTCCGTCGGGGCGATTCTCTGCGCCTCTTCGGGCGCAAGGGGCGCTCCGTCCCGCGCAAAGTCCTCCACGAGCTGCCCGTCAAAGCGGTAATAGCGCAGCGCCCAGCCGGAGGCCTCGTCCGTCACGACGAGTACCTGTCCGTAAGCGGAATCCTCCGTGCGCAGGGCGCCGCGGCTGTCGTTGGCCTTCACGCTCGCGGCGAGATACGCGCCGAGCGCACGGGCGTCCATGCTGCCGTACTGGCTGTCCACCATGTCGCGATAGCTCCGCGCGCCGAAGGCGACCAGCAGCAGAAAGCCCAGAAGGAACAGCGCCGCGAGACCGACAGAGAGGAGCAGCGTCGGGTTCTTGCCGTTATGCTTCAAGTCCCGTCCCTCCCTTATTCTCCGCGGACGATCACGCGGATCGACGGCGGCAGATTGGAGGAGAAGCAGTCATAGACCACGAGATAATCCTCCGTATTGACCTGAAGGCCGTAGTTCTCCTTGAGATACTGCAAATCAGGCGGATAGACGCCCTCCACGGCGAAGCACTGCAGCGCACTGCGGCGCACCGTCTCGCGGATGGCGGCAGCGCCCTCCTCGCTGACGTCGCGCCCCGAATGGCCGAAGACGAGGACTGTCAAGGCGGCCAGGAGCAGCAGCGCGAGCGCGAGGGCGAGCAGCCCCGTTCTCTTTTTCTTCCGATCCGAATACATGGCGCGCTCCTCAGCCGATGGCGTTCATCATGCCGATGAGAGGAAGCATCACGCTGATGAGCGTCAGGCCGATCGTCACCATCAGGATGCCCGAGAGCGCCGGAGAGACGATCTCAACGAGACGATCGACCCGATGGCCGCTGTCCTCCGCCAAAAGCTCGCTCAGACGCTCGAGCACCTGCTCCAGCGAGCCGCTGCGCTCGCCTGCGAGCAGCATACGGCCGTAGACCGGCTCGAAGAGCTCGACATCATAGGCGGCCTGCGCGATGCTGTGGCCTTCCTCCATGCGCGCCGAGAGGTCGCGGAGCGTTTTTTCCACAGGCGCGTATTCGGCCATCGGGATGCTGGCGAGCACCGCGTCGTCCTGCAGCTCGCCGCTGGCGAGGAAGATCTCCAGCGCGGAGGTGAAGCGGTAGAGCGCGTTGGTCTTCAAAATGGCGCGGCAGCGGGGGAATTTTTCCAGCACGGCCAGCAGCGCGTCCCGCTTGCCCCTCTTCCACAGGAGCAGCCCGATGAACAGCGCGGCCGCGAGCAGCGCCATCACGGCGAGCGCCGCGGCGCAGAACACCCAGGCCCAGCGGATATATGCGTAGGAGGAGGCGGCCAGACTGCCCGTCAGACGGTCGTAGACCGCGCGGAAGGCCGGCAGCACGATGGTCAGCATGGCGGAGAGCACCGCGATGATCAGCAGCAGCATGGCGGCCGGATAGGTGACCGCGCCGCGCAGCTTTTCCGAGAGCGTCTTCCGCCCGGCATAGTAGCGCGAAAGCCGGGACAGCACGTCGTCCAGCCGTCCGGAGCTCTCGCCCGCGCCGATCATGCGCACGGCGAAATCCGGGAACACGCCCGCGCTCTTCATGGCCTCGGAAAGGGTGCCGCCCTGCTCGACGGCCGTTTTCATCTCGCCGAGAGCCTGCCTGAGGACGCCGCCTTCGCGGCTCTCGCTCTGCAGCAGCGCGATCGCCTCGTCGGTTTGGATGCCGGCATGGACCATCATTGCCATGCTCTCGCAAAAGGCGCTGACGCCGAGCATATCCAGGTGTTTCGTACTCATGTCGGTCCTCCTGTCAGTAGAAATACACGTCCGTGTAGTTTGTTCCGTCTCCGATGAACTGATCGTCCGCGCCGCCCGCCGAAAAGGTCAGGTCGATCCGGTTCCAGCTTTTTTCGCTCACCTCAAAGCTGACTGTGACCCAGCCGCTCTCCTCTGTGTAAAACATGTTCCACGCGTGGTAAAGATCGTTCGGCGCCACATAGCCGAAAACGATCTTGGTCGGGACGCCCTGGCTGCGAAGCATGGCCGCGGCCAGCGACGCATAGTCAAAGCAGATCCCTTTGCCGCTCAGCATCGTCTCGTCGACATCCGGCAGGTAGCCGGCCTTGACGGAGGCCGCCTTTTCGTAGTCGTAGCGGATGTGACGACATACGAAAGAATAAATCTGGGAAACAAACTCCAGCTTGCTTGAACAGGCGGACGCGAGCTCTGCAGCTTTGCTCACACATTCGGAATTCTCATCATATCTGCTGTAGTCGCTTGGGCGGAGAAAGGGCTGAAACTCGTCGAGCAGCTCAACCTCGCATTCTGTACGATAGATCTGGACGTATTTGCTCTCTTCGAGGTTCTCCATGACGCGGAAGGAATAAAAGCCTTCGCCGCACTGGAGCGGGAAAAATGAGGGCGTTCCGTCCGACGCGATATTGTATGTATATGTCCAATCTTCCATGATGACCTGGAATTTGAGGCGCTTTTCCGATTTCGCCGACACGGCTATATAGCCCTCCTCGACAGCGGAGAGGTCGATCCTGACCGCGGCGTTTCCCTCCGCCGATTCGGGATGAAAGACCACGCCCGCCATGGGCGAAGCCTCATAGGGGACGAAATCCTCTCGCGGAGCGGCGCTCGGGCCCGCCGCTCGCTCCGGCACTCCGCCTTTCCAAGGCTCAGCCGTTCCGCAGCCACCCAAAAGCAGGCACAGCGCCAGCAGCAGCGATAAAGCGTGTGTTCTGCGCCGCAAGGATTTCACCTTCTTTTCTTTCGGATGGAAGCAGCGCTCAGTCGTCCTCGGCCGAGGTCGTCTGCGCTTTTCTTTCTTCGATGAAACGCTCGAATTCTCCGGCCGGGAGCGGGCGGGAGAAATAAAAA
>CAMVJF010000122.1 GCA_947167725.1 uncultured Clostridia bacterium
AGAGGAGGGAGATCCTCTTGCCGTTTTCCTCTCCCCCGTGGGGGGGAGGAGGGATATGCGGTTTTGCGCCCGCCGGGACGGAGCTGCGGGACAAAACGTCGTCCGGCCGCCAGCCGTCAGGCAAGGAGCTTGTTGAGGGCGGCGAGGCGCATGCTGAGGCAATAGACCTCCATGGCCTGCTCGAGCTGCTCGATGGGCGGGAGGCTGGGCGCGACGCGCATATTGCGGTCGAGCGGGTCCCTGCCGTAGGGGAAGGTCGCGCCCGCGCCGGTCATGGTGAGGCCGGCCTCCTTGCACAGACGCCAGGTCTCGCGCGCGATGCCCGGCATCGTGTTCACGCTGACAAAATAGCCGCCGTTGGGCTTCTGCCACTCGGCGATGCCGCGCGGCGCGATCTCGCGGTCGAGCCAGTCGAGCACGCAGCGGAACTTCGGAGCGAGGATCGCGGCGTGGCGCTTCATCAGCGCAAGCACGCCCTCCTTGTTCTTGAGGTAGCGCACATGGCGGAGCTGGTTGACCTTGTCGTAGGAGATGACCTGCACGGTCAGGAGCTTCTTCATATACTCCATGTTGCGCTCGCTGCAGGCGAACACGGACACGCCCGCGCCGGGGAAGGTGATCTTGGAGGTCGAGGCGAACTCAAAGACCATGTCCCCGTTTCCGTATTTGGCGCACTCGCCGAGGATGTCCGGGAAGGGGACGTAGTCGCCGAAGAACTCGTGCACGCAGTAGGCGTTGTCCCACATCAGGAGGAAGTCCTTCGCCGCGGGCTTCATCGAGGCGATGCGGCGGATGGTCTCGGCGCTGTAAATGATGCCGTCGGGGTTGGAATACTTCGGCACGCACCACATGCCGCGCACGTCCCCGTCCCGGATCAGCTCCTCCACAAGGTCCATATCGGGGCCGTCGGCGGTCATGGGGACCGTGATCATCTCCATGCCGAAGCTCTGGGAGATCGCAAAATGGCGGTCGTAGCCGGGCGCGGGACAGAGCCATTTGACCTTGTCGAGCTTCGCCCAGGGGACGTCGCTGTTGACGCGGCCGTGGGTATAGCACTTGGCAATCGTGTCGTACATCATCTGCAGCGAGGCCGTGCCGCCGCAGAAGACGTTCTCCGGCTTTACGCCCAGCAGCTCGGCAAAGAGCGCGCGGCAGGAGGGCAGGCCCTCGAGATTGCCGTAGTTGCGCACGTCGATGCCGTCGCACATATAGTCGCTGTCGGATCTGAGGATGTCCATCATCTCGCTCGTCATGTCGAGCTGCGCCTTGCCGGGCTTGCCGCGCGCCATGTTCAGCGAGAGCTTCTTCGCCTTGAGCTCGTCGTACTTCGCCTGCACCTCGGCTCTTTCGGCTTCCAGCTCGCTTCGGGTCATCTCCGCGTATTTTTTCATATCGGATCCTTTCTTCTCAAGTGCGGCGCGCCGCGGCGCACCGCCGTGATGGAGCGGGAGCGCCCGCTCTTTGTCTAATGATACCATAAAGGGCGGCGATCATCAAGCCGCTTTTGTCATTCCGTCTAAAAAAACGGCGCCCCCCGGCGCGCTCCCCGCGGAAAGACGGCGGCGCCCGGGCGCGGCCTTCCCCGCTTTTTTCGCCGCGGCGGCATTTCCCTCTTCCTCTTTGCGGCAGGGCGTGTTACAATGCAGAAAAAGAGAGGAGGAGAGAAATGCGCGCGATGCTCTTTCCCATGGAGCTGACGCCGAGGATGCTCGTGATCGTCGTGATCGGCGTCTTTCTCGCGTCCTTTACCGACGGTGTGGCGGGCGGCGGCGGGATCATCTCCGTGCCGACTTACTTCCTCGCCGGGCTGCCCGCGCATCTGGCGCTCGGCACCAACAAGCTCTCGTCCTCGATCGGAACGGCGGTCTCGGCCGCGCGCTTCATCCGCGGCGGCTACGTGGACTGGAAGCTTGCCGTGCCCTCGGTCGTGCTCGCGCTCTATGGGGCGCATCTCGGGACGCGGCTGCAGCTCGCGCTCGACGAGCGCTATCTCAAATGGCTGCTTTTGCTCGTACTCCCGGTCGTGGCCTTCTTCGTGCTGCGGCAGAAGCGGCTCCCCGAGGAGCGCGGCGAGATGAACGAGACCCGGCGCGCCGCGATCGTGTGGGCCGCGTCCTTCCTCGTCGGCGGCTACGACGGCTTTTACGGCCCCGGGACCGGGACCTTCCTCGTGTTGATCTTCTGCAATCTCGCCGGGATGGATCTGCGGACCGCCTCGGGCAACGTCAAGCTCGTCAATCTCGCAAGCAACGTCGGCTCGCTCGCGACCTCGCTGAGGGCGGGCAAGGTCTTTCTCGTGCCCGGATTGATCGGCGCGGTCGCGTCCGTCGCGGGACACTATATCGGCTCGGGCATGGCGATCAAAAACGGATCGAAGATCGTGCGGCCGGTCATTCTCATCGTGCTCGTGCTGCTGGCGGTCAAGGTGATAGGAGAGTTGATCTGAATGGAAAAGAAAACGATCGGGATCCTCGGCGGCATGGGGCCGCTCGCGACGGCGGACCTCTACCGCAAGATCGTGGAGCACACCAGGGCCGCGGGCGACAACGGCCACGTCCGCGTCTTCATCGACAGCAACTGCGCGATCCCCGACCGCACGGCGGCCATCCTCCGCGGCGGAGAGGACCCCGTGCCGGAGATGCTCTCGGCGCTGCGCAATCTCGAAAAATGCGGCGCGGACTGCGTGATCATGCCCTGCAACACCGCGCACTTCTTCCTCCCGCGGCTGCGCGAGGCGACAGACACGCCCATCCTCAGCATGCCGGAGATCACCGCGGCGCGCTGCGCCGAGCGCTATCCGGGCAGGCGCGCCTGCCTGCTCGCCACGCGGGGCACGCTGGAGGCGGGAGTCTATGACGCGGCGCTGCGCGGCGCGGGCGTAGACTTCCTGCTGCCCGGTGAGACAGCGCGGGACGAGCTGATGCGCCTCATCTACGAGGTGGTCAAGGCCTCGCGGCCGCTCGCCCCGGAGAAGGAGAACTGGAGTGCGCTGCTCGAGGGGCTGCGCTCACGGGGCGCGGACTATTTCATCCTCGGCTGCACCGAGCTGCCCATCCTCGCCGATACGCTCCTCTGTCCCGGCCCCTTTGTCGACCCGACGCTGGAGCTGGCGAAGGCGGCGATCCGCTTCTGCGGGTACGAGACGACGGACTGAATACGAAAACCCTCCGGGATCCCGGAGGGCTTTTCATTCTTTTGTCACTTTTCGAAAAAGTGTCGCCGAGCTTTTGTGAAGGTTGACGAAAATATGAACAAATCGTGAAAAAAGTTTCCCTTTTTCAGGCGAGTGTCATATAATAATCTCAGCTTAATATAAGCACGGACAACAATATTTGAGAAGGGAGAAACAAGTCTATGAGTCAAAAGAAAAGCATGAACCTCGGCGTGAAGATCCTGATCGGTCTGATTGCCGGTATCGTCGTCGGCGCGATCTTCTGGGCCGCCATGGGCGCGGAAGCCGCCGGTGCCTTTACCGCCAAGTACATCAAGCCCTTCGGCGACATCTTCGTCAACCTGCTGAAGTTCATCGTCGTTCCTCTGGTGCTGCTGAGCATCATGGACGGCGTGATCGGCATGGGAGACATCAAGAAGGTCGGCAAGATCGGCTGGAAGACCGTCGCCTACTTCCTCGTGACCACCGCCATCGCCTGCGTGATCGGCCTGGTCATCGCCAGCGCCTTCAAGGGCAGCTTCCCGATGCTGCAGCTGGCCGAGGGCGCGGCCTATGAGGCCAAGACCGCCAATCTGATGGATACGATCGTGAACATCTTCCCGTCCAACGCCATCAATCCGCTTTCCTCGGCCGCCATGCTCCAGATCATCTTCATCGCGCTCATCTTCGGCTGCGGCGTTCTGGTTGCCGGCGAGAAGGGCAAGCCCTTCGGCGATTTCATCACCTCCTTCAACGACGTCACCCAGCGCGTGATGAGCTTCATCCTCGCCGTTTCCCCCATCGGCGTCTTCGCCCTGATGGTTTGGGTCGTCGCCGCGCAGGGCCCGAAAATCCTCGGCTCGCTCGGCCTGGTGCTGCTGGCCGCCTACATCGGCTACATCCTCCACGTCCTGCTGGTCTACTCGCTCTCCGTTAAGATCTTCGCCAAGATGTCCCCGCTGAGCTTCTTCAAGAAGATCTTCCCGGCCGCGGCCTTCGCCTTCACCTCCACCTCCTCCGTCGCCACGCTCCCGATCACCAAGGAGTGCTGCGACGAGATGGACGTCGAGAACGACATCTCCTCCTTCGTCCTGCCGCTCGGCGCGACGATCAACATGGACGGCACCGCGATCTACCAGTGTGTGGCCGCGATCTTCCTGGCCAAGTGCGTCGGCATCGACCTGACGATCGGCCAGATGGTCATGATCGTCGTCACCGCAACGCTCGCCTCCATCGGCACCGCGGGCACCTCCGGCGCCGGCATGATCATGCTGGCCATGGTCCTCGAGGCCGTCGGCGTTCCCACGACCTTCATCGGCATCATCTACGGTATCGACCGTCTGTTCGACATGGGCCGTACCACGCTCAACATCATCGGCGACGCCTCCTGCGCCGTGTGCGTCAACACCTGGGAGGGCAACAAGGAGAAGAAGACCGCATAAGCGTCCCTCGCTTCTCCCGGCACATACAGTTTTCAAGGCGGCTTCCGAAAGGAAGCCGCCTTGTTCGTCGTCTTAGCGTTATTCCTCTGTGATCTCGAGCGATACGCCCGAGCCGGCGAGCGCCGCGCGCAGCGCCCCGGCCGTGTCCGGATCGGCCCGGACGGTACGGAGCGCCGGGAGCCCGGAGAGCGCGGAGAAGTCCAGCGCCTCGCCGCTGCGCAGGAGCGTCAGCGTCGTGAGGCCTTCAAACTCGTCGAGGCCGCGCGTGCTGCTGAGCTTGCAGTCCGTCAGCGACAGGCTGACGAGCGCTCCCTCGCGGTCGAAGGAGCGGAAGAAGCGCCCGCGCAGATCGCAGTCCGTGAGCGCGAGGCCGCTCAGCGCGCTCATGCGCAGGATCGGGCGGAGCTCCTGCAGCGTCAATCCGCCGAGCTCGACCTCCGTCAGCCGCGTAAGCGGACGCAGAGAGGACAGGTCGCGGACAAAGCCGCCCCGGAGCGAGAGCAGCCGCAGATCGAGACAGCGCCCGAGATCGCCGAGCGAGCGCAGGGGACAGTCCTCCGCGCGCAGCTCGCGCAGATACGGCAGATCCCCGACTCCGGAGAGCGAGCTGAGCGCGCAGCGCCGCAGCGTCAGCTGTTCGATCGGACAGAGGGGCAGCGCCTCGAGATCGGCGAGCGGCGCGTCCTCAAGGACCAGCGTGTGCAGGTTCGGGAAATAGCGCAGCTCGGCGAGCGCCGCGGCGTCGATCTCCTCGCCGGAGAGCGAGAGCTCACAGAGCGCGGCGAGATCCGAGACACGGATCTCGCCCTCGTCACGGCCGCAGGCGGCACGCGCCGCGTCCTCGAGCGCGCCGCAGGAAAAGACGGTAATCTGAGAGCCATCACGTGATGTGCTTTACGGCACAAAAAAAGCCCGCTGCCTGGCAGCGGGTTTTTTATTGTCATAATGTATCTATAAAAAAGCATCCAGTAGGAAATCCATCACTATCATGTACGCAGCAGAAAGCACTACTGATACTACAGCCGGAACGGTTATCAGCTTGTAGCCCTGTTTTTTGCACTTTGGAATCGATGAAAAGAA
>CAMVJF010000123.1 GCA_947167725.1 uncultured Clostridia bacterium
GCCGCGCTCTTCGCGCTCGTCTCGCTCATGCTCGTGAACAACGAGACAGGCGGCGTGACGGATATCGCGACCGTGTCGAAGCTGCTGCGCGAGCGCGGCTCGCGCGCGCTGCTGCATACCGACGCGGTGCAGGGCTTTCTGAAGGTCCCCTTCACGCCCGCCGCGCTCGGCGCGGACCTCGTGAGCATCAGCGGCCACAAGATCCACGCGCCCAAGGGCGTCGGCGCGCTGTACATCCGTCCGGGCCTGCGGCTCGAGCCCTTCGTCCGCGGCGGCTCGCAGGAGAGCGGACGCCGCGCCGGGACCGAGGCGATGAGCCAGATCGCCGCCTTCGGCGCCGCGGCCGAGCTCGGCGCGCGCGGCATGGCGGAGAACTGCGCGCACATGGCCGCGCTCAAGGCCGAGACGCTCGATCGCCTGCGCGGCGCGATCGGCGAGCTGAAGTGGATCGAGAGCGCCGCGCCGCATATCCTGAGCATTTCCCTGCCCGGCTGGCGCAGCGAGGTCCTGATGAATTTCCTCGAGGCGCGGGAGATCTACGTATCGAAAAGCTCCGCCTGCAAAAAGGGCGGGCGGAGCCATGTGCTCGAAGCGATGGGGCTCTCGCCCCGGGTGATCGACGGCGCGCTGCGCATCGGCTTCTCCCGCTATTCCGCGCGGGAGGACGTCGAGGCGCTGTGCCTTGCGCTGATCGAGGCGCACGACACGCTCGCGCATCGCTGAGTTGAGCCTGTATCCTGCTCCGGCGGTTCATTCCGCCGGAGTTTTTTTCTCCTCTGTCTCATCCTCGTCCTCAAGCTCGGCGTGTTTGACGGGCCTGCGGCTGACGGGGTCGATATGGTCAAGCTCGACATAGTCCTCCGCATCCACGGGCAGGCCGCGCTTGGCAAGGCGCTTCTCGACGAGCATGATGACGCCCGTGTAGATCACGACGAACACCGGCACGCCCAGCAGCATCCCCCAGAAGCCGACGAGCCCGGCGCCGAGGATGATGGAGAACATGACCCAGAAGCCGTTGATGCCGATCGAGCTGCCGAGGATCTTCGGTCCGATGATGTTGCCGTCGACCTGCTGGAGGATGACGACGAAGATCACGAAGATCAGGCACTTGAGCGGATCGACCAGCAGGATGATGAAGGCGCTGGGGATCGCGCCGATCAGCGGGCCGAAGAAGGGGATGACGTTCGTCACGCCGACAATCACGCTGACGAGCAGGGCGTAAGGCATGTTCAGGATCGCGCAGACGATGTAGCAGATCAGGCCGATGATCGCCGAGTCGAGGAGCTTGCCGTTGATGAAGCCCATAAAGGTCTTGTCGGTGAAGCGGATCGCATCGCGCAGTTTCTCGGCCTTCTCCATGCCGAACACGCAGTAGCACAGGCGCTTGGCCCGGGCCATGGCGCTCTCGCCGTTGCCGAGGAGATACACCGAGACGATGATGCCGATGACCAGATTGTAGATGCCGCGGACAAAGTAGTACACGCCTGCCGTGACGTTCGTCACGAAGCTGCCGAAGCGCGGCAGGATCGTGTCGCGGATCCAGGCGAAGATGTTGGTATTGAGCTCTTCGAACTTTTCGGTGATGAAATCTCTTACCTCCGGGTAGTTCGCAAGCATGCCCTGGGACCACTCGCTGATCTGCGTGATATAGCTCGAGCTGTTGTTGACGATCGTCTCGATGCTCGCATACAGCTGCGGGATGATGAGATAGACGAGGGCGGTGATCACGGCGATAAAGACGATGAGCGAGAGCAGCACCGACAGGCCCTTGGCCAGCCTGGGCATACCGGCCTTTTTTCTGCCCGAGAGCTTCACCGTCAGCGGGAAAAAGACATTTTTATACAGCACTTTGTTCAGCGGGCTCAGCAGATAGGTGATCACCAGACCCCAGATAAAGGGGCTGAGGATCCTCGCGAGTTTGCCGAAGGCCGTGCCGAGCTTCGGCAGATAGGCCAGCGCCATGTAAAAGAGGATCGAACAGGCGATGACGCAGAAGGCCGTCACGCCCCAGTAGAGATATTTCTTGTCCCAGTTGAATAAGCGTCTCATGGTCATACTCCTTTACACCGGGCCGTCCTCCGGCCCGCTGCTGCGGCGCGGGAAAAACGCGCCCTGCCGTACTGCATTATTTTACTATCGCCGCCGGAGAGCGTCAATACTATTTTGTGAACAATTCGCCCGCGCGTTCCCTGTCATTATGGAAACCCCGGAGGCCCGATCACAAAAAGATATGCAGTTTTTCCTCTGTGGAAAAGCTTGTTGAAAATGTGGAAAAACGCAGCGGCCGCGCCGCTTTTCCCCTTCCCCGGACGGAGCGCGTATTATTTCTTTTTGTCGAAATATCCATAATTCTGTCAACCTCGCATGCCTTCTCTCCCTTTCTCATAAGATCGGAGGGAGGTGAACGACCATGAAACGGATATTCTTGTTGCTGCTGCTCCTCTCTCTGCTCCCCCGCGGCGCGGCCTCCGCCGAGACGCTGCACGGCGAGGCGCTGAAGATCGCCGCGCCCTGCGCCGTGCTGATGGAGAAGGAGACGGGAGATCTGCTCTACGAAAAGGGCGCGCACGAGCGCGTCTATCCCGCGAGCGTCACGAAGGTCATGACGCTGCTGCTGATCGTCGAGGATATTGAGAGCGGGAAGATCGCGACCGGGGACACGGTCACAGCCAGCGCCCGGGCCGCCTCCTTCGGCGGGAGCTGCGTGTATCTCGAGGAGGGCGAGCAGATGAGCGTCGACGAGATGCTCAAATGCATCGCGGTCGTCTCGGCCAACGACTGCGCCGTGGCGATGGCCGAACACCTCTGCGGCAGCGAGGAGGTCTTTGTCGAGCGGATGAACCGCCGGGCCGCCGAGCTGGGGATGGACGAGAGCCATTTCACCAACTGCACGGGGCTCTTCGCAGATCCCGAGCACTACACCACGGCGTTCGACGTGGCGCTGATGTCCCGGGCGCTGATCCGGCATGAGCTCATCAAGCGCTACACGACGATCTGGATGGACTCGATCCGCGGGGGCGCCTTCGGGCTGAACAACACCAACAAGCTCGTCTACTGGTATCCCGGCTGCACGGGGCTCAAGACGGGCTATACCTCCGAGGCGATGTACTGTCTCGCCGCGACGGCCGAGCGCGACGGCGCGGAGTATATCGCCGTCGTCATGCGCGCCGCGAGCATCGAATCGCGGAACTCCGACGCCAAAGCGCTGCTGAACTTCGCCTTTGCCAACTACGCGCTCTGTCCCCTGCCCGCAGACGGGGAGCTGCCCGAGGCCGAGGTCCTCTACGGGAAGGAACGGGCGGTGCCGCTGCGTCTTGAGAGCGGGAGCCGCTATCTTCTCACGGCCAAGGGCGGCGAAGGCTGCGCCTTTTCGAGCGAGCTCGATCCCCCCGCCGCCGCCCCGGTCCGCGCGGGAGACCGTCTCGGCACGCTCGTGGTCACGCGCGGCGGCGAAGAGCTCGCCCGTCTCCCGCTCGCCGCGGCGCAGGACGTGGAGCGCATCGGCTTCGGCGGCATCCTCGCACGGCTCGCCGCGAGCCTCGTCGGGCTGTGAGCATGCATCGTTTTCCTTGAATTTCCGGGGGAATGGTGTATAATATTTGTGTTGCGGCCTTCCCCGCCGCGCGATTCCAATGATACTGTCAGGAGGCATTCCCAAAATGATCAAAGTAGATCTCTCCGGCGCTTCCTCATTCTTTACGGCCGCCGGTCCCGATTACGCGCTCGCCGCGCTCGCGCACGAGACTCTGCTCGCCGGCAGCGGTCTCGGCTCCGATTTCACCGGATGGCTCTCGCTGCCCCGCAGGATCCGCGAGACCGAGCTTGATCGCATCGCCGCCGCCGCGGAAAAGATCCGCGCGCGCTCCCGCGCGCTCGTCGTCGTCGGCATCGGCGGTTCCTATCTCGGCGCGCGCGGCGCGATCGAGCTGCTGCGCCCCGTGCCCCACGAGGGCGATCCCCGCGTCTTCTTCGTCGGCAACGGTCTGAGCGCCGACTATCTGTGCGACGTGCTGCGGCAGCTCGGCGAGGATGATTTCGACGTGAACGTCATCTCCAAGTCCGGCACCACGCTCGAGCCCGCAGTCTCCTTCCGCATCTTCCGCGAGCTGCTCGGGAAAAAATACGGCGACAAGGCCGGCGAGCACATCTTCGCCACGACCGACGCGCGCCGCGGCGCGCTCAAGTCTCTCGCCGACGCGCAGGGCTGGGAGAGCTTCGTGGTCCCCGACGACGTGGGCGGCCGCTTCAGCGTTCTCTCCGCCGTGGGGCTGCTGCCGATGGCCGTCGCCGGCATCGACGTGCGCCGCGTGATCGACGCCGCCGAGCGCGAAATGGACGCCCTGCGCGTCCCGGGCAAAGACAACCCCGCGTGGCAGTATGCCGCCGCGCGCCAGAACCTCTATAACAAGGGCTTCTCGGTCGAGATCCTCGGCTGCTACGAGCCCAGCTTCCGCTTTATGGCCGAGTGGTGGAAACAGCTCTACGGCGAGAGCGAGGGCAAGGACGGCAAGGGCATCTTCCCCGCGAGCGTGGAATACACCGCCGATCTGCACTCCATGGGTCAGCTCATCCAGGAGGGACCGCGCATGCTCATGGAGAGCGTCGTGCGCTTCGACGGCTCTCTCGATTCCTACGCCGTTCCCTTCGACGCGGCCGACGGCGACGCCCTGAACTACCTCGCCGGGCGCGACCTCGCCGAAGTCTGCGCCGTCGCGGCCGACGCCGTGAAGGAGGCCCACATCTCCGGCGGCGTGCCGAATCTCGTGATCCGCTGCGCGAGGCGCGACGAGGAGGGCTTCGCCGCGCTGGTCTGCTTCTTCGAGTTCGCCTGCGCGATCTCCGGCTACATGTCCGGCGTCAATCCCTTCAACCAGCCGGGCGTCGAAGCATACAAGAAGAACATGTTCCGCATGCTGGGCAAGCCGGGTGCGGTCTGAGGGCGCAGATGACCGGGCTGAAAAGGGGCGTCTCCGCCGTCCGTTCGGTCCTCGACATGATCGCAAAGAAGAAGGTCGCCGTTTACGCGGCGGCCTCCGATTATTTTCTGTTCATGTCGCTGGTCCCGATCACGATGCTGCTCGTCAGTCTCGTGCGCTTCCTGCCCTTCGAGCAGGCCGACATCATGCGCATCTTCGCCGGCGCGGTGCCGGACTCCGTCTACGACGTCATCCGCGGGATCGTCGAGAGCATCTACCGCAGCGGCAGCGGCGTCATCACGCTCTCGATCCTGCTGACGGTCTTTTCCGCCTCGAGCGCGATGCGCTCGATCATGAAGGGGCTTGACGCGGTCTATGAGGCAGAGCGCCGCGAGAACGTCGTGTTTTTCTTCCTGCGCGCGATCGTCTATCTGATCATCCTCGTGCTGATCATCCTGCTGAGCCTGCTCGCCATGGTCTACGGCGAGGTGATCGTCGAGGCGCTGCACGCCCGTCTGCCGCAGAGCGCCTTCGTCGAGCGGCTCTTCGCGCTCAAGGGCGG
>CAMVJF010000124.1 GCA_947167725.1 uncultured Clostridia bacterium
CCAGCCGATGAAGTGCCAGCCGAGCTTGCTGAAGGCGTTGGCCGTCAGCGCGGCGGCCTTGCCGTAGACCATGGCCTGGTCCTTCATCGTCCCCGTGCCGCCGTTCGCGTCATAGACCACGGTGTATTTGTTCGCGGCCCATTTGGCGTAGAGGGTGCGGTTGCCGGTCGAGCCGGAGGGGATGGAGGTGACGCGCTGCTTGAGATCCTTGTCCTTGTACCAGCCGGCGAAGCGGTAGCCCTCGCGGACGGGATCCTCGAGGACGATCTCGGGCGATTCGACCGTGTATCCGTCCGGGTTCGCCGGGCTGTTCGTGCCGCCGTTGAGGTTGTACGTGATCGTGTAATCCGCTGGGACCCACTGGGCGAAGAGAACGACAAAGTTGTCCTCGGAGAGATTGCCCAGATCACGGACCTCCGCGTTCTGCGCATAGGCCGTGCCCGAGCCGTCGGGCTCGGTGTTCCAGCCGGCGAAGGTATAGCCGGTGTTGACAAAAGCGTTCTTCGGCAGCGTATAGCTCTCGCCGTAGAGATAGTATTGCTCCGCCATCGCGCCGCCGGTGCCTCTCCCCGGATTGAAGATCACGACGTAGCTGTGCTGAACGGTAAAATGCCCCGCGCCCATGTTGATAAAGGTCATCGTCGCCGCGCTGTCCGCGAACAGGGGCTGCAGCTCAAGCTCAGAGTTGTAGTAACGGAAGACGTTGCCGTCCCTGTCCTGCACGCTGATCATGCCGATGAGCCAGTCTCCGGCGGGATACTCGCCGTAAATGTAGGCGTCCCTCTCATAGAGCTTCGTGGATTTGTTGTAGCCGGCAGGGCCGAGCTCATACCATTCTCCGTCCGGGCCGATCGCGTGGAGGTTCACCGTCCGGATATTCTTGCCGGAGAACTTGAACTTGACCAGGACTTCCCTGCCGCGCAGGCAGGGAGAGTTCTTGACAGAGAGATTGGAGATCTTGTAGCTGCCGGTCGGGGGAGTGCCGGTGACGGTGAAGTTTCCGGCAGAGAGATCGACGAACTGGCCCGAACAGGTTAAGTTCAAGTTCGCATAGTAATCGGACAGGTCGGGGTCGGAGTTCCAGAAGCGGAAAGTGTTGTAGTATCTGGATGGTCCTTCGGGACAAACGTTCAACCAGATGCAGCCGATGGAATAGTTGCCCGCGGGCCATTCGTTGGTCACATACTCCGAGATCTCATACTTGCCGGTCGCGCTATTGTATGTGAGGCTACTGGCATCGTGCTCCCGCCCGTCCGGGAAGAGGAAGGTGCAGTACACGTTGTCGTCTGGTCCGACGTTCGAGAGCTTAAACGAGAGCTTGACGGTCTCTCCGTAGTTGTAGATCGACTTTCCAACAGACAGATCTGTGATCACGTGGTCGCCGAGCGGGGGAGTGCCGGTGACGGTGAAATCTCCGGCCGACAGGTCATAGTAATAAAACTCGCTCGGAAACCAGGTCCCGTCGTCGTACTCCGGATAGAAGTCCTGATTCACGAAGATGAACCAGTCGTTGTTGTCGACACAGAGATAGAGCTCGCGGATGCACCAGTCGCCGGGAAGGAAATCATTGATGACGTACTGCGAAGCCACAAAGCGGCCTTGCTCGCTGTCATAGAGAGGAGTACAGGACACCTTGTCGCCGTCGCCAGGTCCGGAAAGGGTCAGATACGCAGCCGTGACGGAGGGATTGGTCACACGGAAAGAAAGCTCGATCGTTTCTCCGTAGGTGTACTGCATTTTCTCGACCGTGATGTCGGAGGGCGTGGCATAGACGCCGAAGGCGGAGGGAGCTGCGACAAAGGCTGCGGAGAGAAGCACGTCCTCTGCGGGCATCACGAAGCTGCCGTCCGTGATCTCGACGGGGATCCCGCCGACAGTCGACACCGCGAGAGACCCGTCCTCGAGCACACAGCCGAAGGCGGGGCTCGGCTCTATGGTGACGAGCTCGCCCGGCCTCGCATAGAAAACGCCGGAGCTGTTATCCTGGTCGGCCGAGGTCCTGACCGTGCCCGGCCCGGTGCAGCTTACCGTGATCGTATATGCCTGCACGAGGGTGAAGCTGCGGCTGTCATCCGGGCCTAGATCCGAAGACGTGATCTCGCGGATGTTGCCCACCGCGTCAAAAAGCGCGGCATCTCCTGCGAAGGTATATACTCCGGCCATGTACGGTGGGATCTGGAGCTTTCCGCAGAGATTGCCGTTTTCGTCCGGAGATAGATCGAGCCTGAAACAAACGTAGTGATGATCTTCGTTTTCGTCGGTGGAAAACCAGATATAGCCCCCGGAGACGCCGGAGAGGTCGTCCCTCGCTTCCATGACCACTTCGAGGACACCAGGCGCCCCGACCAATTCGTCAAAGGAGAGGCTGATGAATTCCGGCGGCGTGTCGTCCTGAGGGCCGTTGTTGACGACTGTGAATGCGAGCGAATCGCAGGCGGCCGGCAGGCTCCGGTAATAATGTATGGCCTCCTGTATATGCGCGGAGGAGGCATACTGCGTGTATGAGCGCTGGTCGTAAAGTGGTTGGACTTCCCAGATGGAATAGGTCCCGGCGAACGCATACGGACTGACCTCGACGGAACCGTGCAGCTTGCCGTCCGCATCGGCGTGGAGATAAGTGCTCAGGGTTCTGCCGTTCGCCTCGCAGCGGAACATCACGAAAGCAGAGAACTGATCGGAGAAGGTCGCGTCGGAGACGACCTCCGCCGTCAGCTCGACGGAGCCGCCGGCTTCGACGCGCGCCGCGCTGAGCGTGAGTCCGGTCAGGAGGATATCCGAGGGCGTCGTCAGTACCGGCTCGGCGGTGACGGTCACTTCGCAGTCGTAAGTGTAGTTCCCGTCCTCCGTCGTGACGGTGATCGTCGCCGTTCCGACGCCGACGGCGGTGACGACGCCGTTCTGATCGACGGCGGCCACGGCCGCGTTGCCGCTTGCCCAGCTCACGTTGGTGTTCGTCGCATACGCCGGGTAGACCATCGCGTAGAGTTGGGAAACACCGCCCAGCGGGAGCGTCAGCGCGCTGCGGTTGAGCGTGACGTATTCGACCCGGTCAACGCCCAGATACGTCCACGCCGCGTCGAAGAATGGCCCGTTGCCCACGGCGTTCCAGCCGCCGCTCGCCACCAGCTCCTGCTGCTTTGCGGCCGTTCCGCCGTATGTGACGGAACCCAGAGCGTCGTCGTTTTCGAACACGTTGTCGGCGATGGTCGTCAGGCTTTCCGGGATCGCGACGCTCGTGAGCATGTCGCAAAACGCGAAAGCCTCGAACTCCAGACAGGTCACGCCCTCTGGGATCGCGACGCTCGTGAGCGAGGCGCAGTTTGCGAAGGCCCCCTCACGGATGGTTTTCACGCTGCCCGGGATCGTGATGCTCGTCAGGCCGGAACAGTCGTTAAATGCAAAAGAATCGATCGTCGTTACGGACGACGGGATCTGGATGCTTTGCAGCCTGAAGCTGCCGTCAAACGCACGCCGGCCGATGCGGAGCAGACCGGACGGAAGCGAAACGCTGCCCAGATTTTGCAGATTGCTCAACGCATAGACGCCGATGCTCGTCACGCCGCTGCCGATCTCGGCGCTCGTGATCGAGGCGGCGTACGCCCCCCAGGGACCGCAATACTCGGCGCCGTAGTCAGCCATAGGGCCGGAGCCGCGGACGACCAGTCTGCCGTTGTCATACAGCGTCCAGGTCACGCTGTCGCTGCCGTCCGGTCCGCAGTTGCCGGAGGCGGTGATCGTCGGGGCGCGGAGGATATGTACCGTGTCGGTCACGGCGGAAAGCTCTCCCGCGCTGAGGACGCAGCGGTAGCCGTAGCGCATCGCCTCGGAGAGCGCCTCCGCGTAATCGAGGCCGGTGAAGCTGAGGCTTGCCGTATTCGCGCCGTCGATATCCGTCCACTCGCCGTTCTCGTCGCTCTCGTCAAGGCGCTGCCAGCAGTAGCAGAGCGTCTCGCCCTTGTTCACGGATGCCTGCACCGTAAAGCTGGCCCTGCCCTCGACGGGCGTGACGTCCGCGGGCTGCTTTTCGATCGTGATGGCGAGCTCTTCCTCAAGCGCGTCGATCTCCTCGCAGCCGTCGAGAACGACGCCGCAGAGAGAGCAGACGTGTCCCGCGGTGCGGCCGGGCTTGCCGATCTCCGGAGGGACCGCCTCGGCCTCCTGCGGAACATGCTCGAGCGCGGGGATCACCTCGCAGCCCTCGAGCACCGCGCCGCAGACCGAGCAGTCGGCGCCGGCCTCTCTGCCGGGCTGGCCGCAGGCGGCAGGGACCTTCTCAAGCTCCCTGCGCGTATGGGCGAGCGGGCCGGTGAAGTCGGCGCGATACTCCTCGCCGCAGACGGCGCAGGTATAGACGCTGTAGCCCTGCCGCTGGCAGTTCGGCTCGACGACCTGCACCGCGACGGGGACGCCGTTCTCCGTCACCGGGGTGTGGGGAAGAGGGGCGGTCTCGTCGGCGGTATAGCTGTCTCCGCACTGTGTGCAGGTGTAGACGGTATAGCCCCCGTGCTGACAGGTGGCCTCGGTAACGGAGGGGACATAGTCGTGCGGAGGACACTTGTCCTCGTCATAGCGTACCTCGTCCTCTTCGGCGAAGGCGACGCCCGGCAGCAGAGTCGTCAGCATGCAGATGCACAGGAACAGGGAAATCACTTTTTTCAGCTTCATGTACCCGATACCTCACATACGATATAGTAAAAAACGCGAATAATGCCGATATCTTATCCAGTTTATTCTATCACTTTCTTCTTGGGAAAGCAACCGAAAGAAACAAAAAAACCGGGCGATCCGATCCATCGTTCGGATCGGATCGCCCGGGGTCTGTCCCTTGCTTCCGTTTGATCCCTGCGGCCCGGCGCGGGATCTGTCGGAGAAGACGCAGCCCGTTCCGGCGCCCTCTTACAGATACCTGGTGTCCTCCGGCGGGAAGTACTCCTTTTCCGGCATGCGGTAGGTCTGCGTGCCGCGGCGCTCGGCCTCCATGCAGTCCTGCACGAAGTTGATGAATTCCTCCGCCAGCTCCGACTTTCTGGCGCTGCGCGGCCAGACCAGCGCGTATTCGATCTGCCGGGCGCTCTCGGTGATGACCTTTTTCACGACCAGCTCGTTTTCATTGTAGGTCGTCATCGGATAGATACAGATCCCGGCGTTCTGCTCGGCGAGCGCAACGGCGTCGATATAGTTGGACAGGTCGCCCGCGATGACGGGCTCTTCGCCCAGCTCTCCGAACCATGCGCGGATCGAATCGGCCCTGTAGCGGCGGTTCGGGATATACAGCGGCTGCCCGACCAGCATTTTCAGCGGAAGGAAAGTGCCCGGCTCTCCGGCCAGCGGATGATCCTTGGACATCATCGCCACCCACGCCTCGCGTCCGACGGAGAAGCCCTCGAGCAGCTCCGGATTGTACGGCGCGGCGACCAGCGAGAGGTCGGCAAGCCCGTGCTGCAGGCGCTCGATCACCTCGTCGCCGCT
>CAMVJF010000125.1 GCA_947167725.1 uncultured Clostridia bacterium
GAGTGGGGCTTCTCCAACAAGATGCTCGACCTCACCCGTCACATCGACAAGGTCCGCAAGGCGTAAGCCACAAGGCAGCATAGCTTCAACAGCCCGTTCCGAAGGCGGAACGGGCTGTTTTTACGCCGTCTTATTCCGTAAAATAGCGGTCCTCCGCCCATTTCGCTGGGTTGTTTTCGACATAGTCCCATATTGCCCGGTAGTCGTCCTCGTTGCGGATCACGTGCTCGTAGTATCCTCGCTGCCAAACATCAAGGTCAGGATACGTTTGATGTATTTGTTTGCTGCAGTTCATTTTCAGAAAGCCGATTGCCTTTGACAGAAGAGATCGCGTTTCCCTCTCCCGCAGGGGCGCTTCACGAAGCGCCCGTTCCGCCTCAATGCGCAGCAGCAGGTGGATGTGATTAGGCATGATGACATACTTGTCCACGATCAGATCCGGATAGCGATCGGGGAGAAAACCTATGGTTTCCCGAACGATTTGGCCGAACGCTGTTAATCGGACGGTAACGGCGGGCGCTTCGTGAAGCGCCCCTACGGCGATATCGGACAATATACAGCGCCGATCATGGGTGCAGATGGTTACGAAATACGCGCCGGGGGTGGAATAATCGTATCTCGGCAGACGAATTTGTTTCCGTTTCGGCAATTCCATCGCAGCGTCCTCCGTTTTCCTCGTAGGGGCGCTTCACGAAGCGCCCGTTGTCCGTATCATACCACAGAAAGCGATAAACGAACAGGATGATGGAGAGAAAACACACATCTCTCCATCATCTTTTTTACATCTTCGAAGAGGAAAAGCGATTGTTTTCTGCTTGACGCTGTGATAGAATACTAATGCTACACAAATCTAATACATGATACCTATATTTGGGTGGGTTTTTACCTTTCGGTAAAAACGCATCCTCTTTCCCCATCCTTTTATAGGTATCGGAGATTTGTGTAGCGACAAATGAGGCTCTGCGTTTTTCGTGCGTAGTCTCATTTGGGGCTACGCACTTTTTATTCCCGAAAATGCGTGGTGAGAAATAAGAAATGAAAGAGAGGTAATGGGAATGGAAGAAAAAGTATTAGCAAAAGGCACATCAGTGATGACGAACCTCAAAGCATTTATCTTTGGCATCTTCGGGCTTACTGCTGTTTCTTGGGTTATCGCACTGATAACGAAATCTCGGGTTAATAAACTTTGGGATATGCGTAATGAAATAAGAAATGATTTCTCACAGAGAGCAGAACTTGAGCGTCTTGAAGCGCTTGCGTCATCTCAAACAAGCACAATGAGAGCACTTGCATTTTTGTCTCTTTTCCTATTAGTTGTTTCGGTTATCTTGCTGATAGTTTATTTGTGGTGTTCCAAAACAAGCATTACAATAACAAACAAGCGTGTATATGGAACAGCGGCATTTGGAAAACAGGTTGATTTGCCGATGGATAGCATTTCCGCTGTTGGTAAAAGCTTTCTTAAAAGTATTGCAGTATCTACTTCATCAGGGACGATTAAGTTTGCTGGAATAAAAGAGAGGGACGAGGTTTATAAAGCAATAACAGAGCAAACAATGGAGCGTCAAAACAAGGCGGTATCGACAACGACTATCAAGCAGGAAATCCAGCAAAGCAACGCTGACGAATTAGGAAAGTTCAAAGACTTGCTCGATAAAGGCATCATTACACAGGAAGAATTTGATGCAAAGAAAAAACAGCTTTTGGGACTGTAAAATAGCAATCGGCAGGGAGCAAATCGCCCCCTGCCTGTTCTTCATCTCTCCAAGAGTTCAATGTATTTATAAGCCGTCGTGCGGCTGACGCACGACGCGCAAAAAACAAACGACAGCCCGTTCCGAACGCGGAACGGGCTGTCGTTTGCTGCGTTACCTATGAGACGCGGCCTCCCTGCCGCGCCTCACGCGAGGGTGTAGGTCGCGATATACTCCGTGTCGGCGGGCGCGGCGAGCGCGGGGGCCTCGAGCGAGAAGCGCGGGGCGAGGCCGAGCTCTTCAGCGCAGAGCGCGAAGTGGCACAGCGCGATGCCGAGGTCGACCTTCTGCAGATCGCCCGCCGCCGCGCTGACGTAGCCGCGCGCGTGCCGGACGAAGAAGTGTACGCTCCGGCCCTGCCGGACCATGCGCCAGGGCTGGCGGTTGACGGCCGAGGGCGCGAGCAGCACGGCGCGCAGCGGCGCGGCCAGATCGCCCGCCTCCGCCTCCGTCAGGGCTTTGGAAAAATCGCCGTCGAAGCAGAGCGCCGAGAAGTCCTCGCGCCAGTCGGCCCGGACGCCGCGGCGCATGACCGTCTCGCGCAGGCTCATCTTCGCCGCCGGGCGGCCCAGCGGACTGACGCAGGGCATGCGCTCGCCCTCGCGGAGCTCCATCGCGCGTCCGAAGACCGCGCGGTCCATCGTCCCGCCGATCCAGGTCGTGCCGAGACCGAGCGAATGCGCGTAGAGCACCAGCGTTTCAAAGGAGTAGCCGAAGGCCTCCTCCATGTGAGGCGCGGCTTTGATCTTCGCGCCAAGATACCAGCGCTCGCCGGTGATCACCGGGCTCGAAAGGCCGTGCTCCGCCGCATCCAGCAGCCGGAACTCCACGCCCAGCCCCCAGGGGTTCTCGATCGCCGCGGCGAAGGCGAGCAGCTTTTCCTTTTCCTCCGCGTTCGGCGCGGTGCCGTCAAAGCTCCGCACGCTGCGCCGCGCGCGGGCCAGATCCATGATGCGTTCCATAGAGCGCCTCCTTTTTGTGGTTTACAAACGGGTCCGTCTTTGGTATGATTTTATCGGAATACCGTGTCAAAGTCAAGGAATCGGAAACGATGCGAAGGAGGTCTGAACGATGAAAAAAATCTGTCTCGCGGGCGGCTGCTTCTGGGGCATGCAGAAGTTTTTCGACCAGTTTGAGGGCGTTTTGAATACCGCTGTCGGCTACGCCAACGGCCCGGACAAGGCGCCGAGCTATGAGGACGTCTGCAACTCGGTCGGCCATGCCGAGGCCGTGATGATCGAATACGACGAGGACGTGCTCTCGCTGGAGAATCTGCTCGCCTATTATTTCATGGTCATCGACCCGGTGAGCGTGAACCGGCAGGGCGAGGACGAGGGCCTGCAGTACCGCACGGGCGTCTTCTACCTCGACGAGGAGGACCTCGGCGCGATCCGCGTCGCCTTCGCACACGTACAGGAGAGTATCAGCGAGCCGCTCGCCGTACTCTGCGAGCCGCTGGAGAACTTTTTCCCGGCCGAGGAGTACCACCAGAAGTATCTGGAGAAAAACCCGGGCGGCTACTGCCATATCCCGCAGCACTTCTTTGAATTGGAGGAAAAGCTATGATTGCAAAGGTCAACGGCATCGAGCTGTTTTATGAAAAGAGCGGCGCGGGCCGCCCGCTCGTGATGGTCCACGGCAACGGCGAGGACCATACGATCTTTGACGAGGCCGTGCGCGAGCTGCGCGCGGAGTACTGCTGCTACCGCGTCGACTCGCGCTGCCACGGCGCGAGCACCGACACGCCGGAGCTGCACTACCGCGACATGGCCGCGGACATGCTCGCCTTCCTCGAGGCGCTCGATCTGCGCGACGCGATCTTCTACGGCTTCTCCGACGGCGGCATCATCGGGCTGATGGCAGCGGCGCGCTGCGATCGCATCACGACGCTGATCGTCAGCGGCGCGAACACCTCGCCCAAGGCCGTGAAATGGTGGCTGCGGCCGCTCATCGCGCTCGGCAATGTCTTCGCAAAGGACAAGAAGCTCAAGCTCATGCTCAACGAGCCGGATATCACCGACGACGAGCTGCACGCCATCCGCGCCGACACGCTCGTGCTCGCGGGCAGCGGCGATCTGATCCCGGAAAAGGAGACGCGCCATATCGCCGATACGATCCCCGGCGCGGAACTGCAGATCCTCAAGGGCGAGGACCACGGCTCCTATATCGTCCACAGCGCGAAGATCGCTTCGCTGATCCGCGGCTTTGCCCGCACGACCGTATTGGAGGAAAAGAAATGAAGATCGCTGTCATCACCGGAGCGTCCTCCGGCATTGGACGGGAATTCGTCTACGCCGTCGATCAAAAGTTCGGCTTCGACGAGATCTGGGTCATCGCCCGCCGCGCCGAGCGGCTTGAAGAGCTGAAGGAAAAGTGCCGCAATCCCGTGCGCCCCGTGGCGCTCGACCTCGCCTCGGACGAGGGCCCGGCGGCCTATCGCGCGCTGCTCGAGCGGGAGAAGCCCGAGATCGAGCTGCTTATCAACGCGGCGGGCTGCGGCGTGTTCGGCCCCTTTGAGGAGAAGGATCTCGACGCGCTGCTCCACAGCGCGCGGCTCAATTCCCTCGCGCTCACGGCCATGTGCCATATCTCCCTGCCCTATATGAAGAGCGGCAGCGCCATCGTCAACATGGGCTCGAACTCCTCGTGGCAGCCCGTGCCCTATCAGGCGGTCTACGGCGCGTCGAAGAGCTATGTGCTGAGCCTCTCGCGCGCGATCGGCCGCGAGCTGCGGCCGCGCGGCGTGCATGTGATGTGCGTCTGTCCCGGCTGGATCAAAACGGAGTTTCAGCAGCACGCGAAGCACGACGAGTACATCCGCTACGTCGACCGCTGGTACGGCCCCGAGGAGGTGGCCGCGCAGGCGATGGAGGATCTCGGGAAGAAAAAGAGCGTCTCCATTCTCGGCGCGCCGGTGCGGCGGCAGGTGCGGCTCGTCAAGCATCTGCCGGTGGACATGGTCATGGACATCTGGTGCAAACAGCAGGGCTTTGAATGAGCCGGACGGCAAAAAACGCCTTCCCCATGCGGGGAAGGCGTTTTTTCGTTTGTTCTTTTACTTGGTGCCGAAGATACGGTCGCCCGCGTCACCCAGACCCGGGACGATATAGGCGTTCGAGTTGAGGTGGTCGTCCAGCGCGGCGACGAAAATGTCGACGTCCGGGTGATCCTCCTGCATCTTCTTCACGCCCTCGGGCGCGCCGATGATGGACATGAGCTTGATGTGCTTCGCGCCGACTTCCTTGAGGAAGTCGATCGCCGCGGAGGCGGAGCCGCCGGTGGCCAGCATCGGATCGACGACGATGACGTCGCGCTCGGCGATATCGGCCGGCATCTTGAAGTAGTACTTCACGGGCAGCTTGGTCTCGGGGTCGCGGAACAGGCCGATGTGGCCGACCTTGACGTTGGGCATCATGCTGACCATGCCGTCCACCATGCCGAGTCCGGCGCGGAGGATGGGAACGATGGCGAGCTTCTTGCCGGCGATGCGGCGGCACTTCGCCATGGCCACAGGCGTCTTGACCTCGATCTCTTCGAGGGGCAGGTCGCGGGTCGCCTCGTAGCACATCAGCATGGCGATCTCGGAAATGAGTTCACGGAATTCCTTGACGCTGGTGTTCTCGTCGCGCAGGATGGACAGCTTATGCTGGATCAGCGGGTGGTCGAATACGCATACTTTGCTCATGTCTCGATCTCCTTTTATATAATTAATA